>NZ_AKIM01000047.1:0-1594 GCF_000300695.1 Italian clover phyllody phytoplasma str. MA1 | reverse complement strand
CATAAGTCTCGACCCCTAAAGTTTCGATTTCCTTTTTTAAAGCTACAATTTCTAATAAAGGGGTTTGGTGGTATTTTTCTTTTAAGGCTGCGATCTTTTGTTCGTTTAAAGCGATTTGTTTAGCGTAATAACCTAAACCTTCTAAACCATAAAAAGTATAAACTGCTTCTATCATGGGCGTGCCTGCTTCCTTAACTCCTGGCATCATCCATTTACCTTGGTTATTTAAAGATGGTTGGTTTTCTTTAGTAATGGGATAACTTTGTCCTTTTTGCCCTTTGATATCTATTATTTTAAAAGTTTTACCACTATCAATATATTCAGTTCTGTCTGCTATGTCTGCGGTTTTAAACCATTCTCTTTTTACCTCAACAGTTGAGGCAGGAATAGGCCCCACAGGAGTTTTTTTAGGACTGAATATGACCGCTAAAATTATAACCATAATGAATAATAATAAAAACCCTAAAGTACTAAACATAACAATAAATAATAAACGTTTTTTTGACATAATATTTTTTTTAGAACTCCTTTTTTTAATGATTTATTAATAATAATAACATAATAACAATAAAATGAATAAACTATTTTGGATATGGTTAATAATGATTATAAGACCACCAACTTTTAATATTTTTCCAGGTTTCGCTCCAATCATCTTTGTCAGTATTTTTAACGAAAGTAATACCTTTACCTATTGCTCCGCCTATGCCTGAACCAACTGCAATACCACCAGGTCCAGCCAGACCACCAATAACGCCTCCTACAGCTGTAGCACCTGACTCAATAACTGTATCATTTAATTTATTTTTTGCTTTATCCCATAAATCTTTTTTATGCTTTAATTGTTGTTTTAAAGCCTCGTTGATTGTTTCCAATTCTTTATATTTTGCAACTTGCTTATCTAACTCTTCTTGTGTCTCTTGATGAGCGGTTTTTTCATCAGCTAATTCTTGTTTGGATTTGGCGACCTCAATGTTTAAACCAGCGATTATATCCTAAGATGTTGGTTTTCTTCCCCTAAAGTAGTATTTTTATCTTCTAGATCTTTAATAGTTTTATCTAAGGTTTGAATATGAGTTTCTAAATTTTTAATTTTTTGCCCTTGTTGGACATAAAGATCCATTTGTTGTTTAATGATCGCATTTAAACGGTTAATTTCCGTTGCTTGTGCTTCAATAGTTTTTTGTAATGCATTTATTTCTTCATCTTTTTGTTTAATAGTATTTTGTAATTCTTTTTCGTGTTCTTCTAATTGTTGGACTCTTTCTTTAGTAATTTTTAACGCTTCTTGTTTGATAGTTAATTGATTTTGAAGAGCTTGGTCAATATTACCATTTTTTTCTAAATCAGCTTTAATTTGAGTAATTTCCTGGATTAAGTCTTCATTTTCTTTATTTTTCTCAGCCAATTTCACTTTTACTTGATTTAAATCATAATGATATTTCTCTTTTAAATTAGTGTTTTCTTGTTCTAATTGTTGAATATTAGTTTGATAACCTTGTTCTTTAAGTGCTAATTTTTTTTGTTCGTCTTTTAATTTTTGAATATGCGCTTCTTTTTGACGAATAGCTTCTTGTAAACCTGGATTATTAGT
>NZ_AKIM01000046.1:0-5510 GCF_000300695.1 Italian clover phyllody phytoplasma str. MA1 | reverse complement strand
TTTTTACCTTCTTCTTCTTCCTTGTTATAGTTTTTTAAAACTTCTTTATATGATGTTTTTTTATTTTGTTCTAATTTTTCTTGCAATTACAATATTTTAAGAATATTATTTACCTATTATATTTTTTTATATTGTGGATATGATTGAATTTTATTAGGCAAATTATCTAAATAGGTAATAAGAAATAAAAGAAAACCGCTATAGACAAACAGAAAAACCTTTTTTTATAGTTTTAATTTTTTTGGATTTTAAAAGTTTCATTTTATCAAAACCTTTTTTTACAATTAAAAAAATAATTCTTTTTAATTAACGAATTTTTCAATGTTTTATAACTAAATTTTAAAAAAGTAAAGAGATGAAAATTTTTAAAAAAGCGAATTATTGATATTCTAAAATTTCTATAATTATTTCAATTATAACATAATTAAGGCCATAATGTCAATCTTTTCTCTAATAAACCTCATAAATTGGCCTTTTATCTCTTTAAGGTTCAATAAATAAAAAAAAATAAACAAATTTGATATAATTATTTATATTAAATATCATATTTTATCATCTTTTTTTATGTTTTTTTAAAAAAGATAATAAAGAATTCATGATAAATTTTAATAAATCTTACTCAACTACAAGGTGAATATAAATTATGAAAGTAGGAATTGTAGGTTTACCTAATGTTGGTAAATCAACTTTATTTAATGTTTTAACTAATATGAATATTTTAGAAGCGAATTATCCTTTTGCCACTATAGATCCTAATGTTGGTATCGTTCCCATTCAAGACCCACGTTTAAACCATTTAGCTAGTCTTTTTCAATCTCAAAAAATTATTCCCGCCCAAATTGAATTTATCGATATTGCTGGCTTGGTAGAAGGAGCTTCGAAAGGAGAAGGTTTAGGTAATAAATTTTTAGGTTATATTCGTAATGTAGATACTATTTGTCATGTCGTAAAATGTTTCGAAGACCCTAATATTATGCATGTCAGAGACCATATGAATCCTATTGAAGAAAGTAATATTATTGAAACAGAATTAATTTTATCTGATTTAGAACAAATAGAAAAACGTTTAACGAAAATAAATAAACAAAAAAAGGCTAAAAACGATAAAGAGACTTTACAAGAACAAGAATTATTAACCAGAATTAAAGAACATTTAGAAAACGAAAAACACGTCACGGAACTACAGTTCACTCCTGAAGAAAAATTAATTATTAAAAATTTTAATTTATTATCTTTAAAACCTATGATGTATATTGGTAATTTTCATGAAAAAGATTTAAAAGATTTAGACCAGAACCCTTTTTTCCAAGCTATGATGACATACAGTCAAAACCAACACCGCCAATTCGTCCCTCTTTCTATCTTGTTAGAAAAAGAATTATCCGCTTTAGAGGAAGCAGACCGTCAATCTTTTTTACAAGAGTATAATTTAAAAGAATCCGCCCTCCAAAACGTTATTCAACAAAGTTATCAATTATTAGGTTTAGAAACTTATTTCACTACCGGAAAAGACGAAACGAAAGCTTGGTCTTTTGCGAAAGGTTCCACCGCTCCCCAATGTGCTCGCTTAATCCATACGGATTTTGAACGTGGCTTCATTAGAGCCGAAGTTTATAATTATCAAGATATCCAAACCTTAAAGTCTTTAACCAAAATTAAAGAAAAAGGTAAATTAAGACTAGAAGGTAAGAATTACTTAGTCCAAGACGGAGATATCATTGTTTTTCATTTCAATGTTTAGAAAACCGCCCATCAGTTTTTCCCCTATTGATAAAAGAATAAATAAAAAAATATAAAGAGAAAAATAAAGGAGAGATAATCCATTATGAAGACAGATTACAAAAATACTTTATTAATGCCTCAAACAGATTTTCCTATGAGAGGTAATTTAAGTCAAAAAGAAGTAGAAATAGAAAAACATTGGGAAGAGATCGATTTATACCAAGAAGTGTTAAAACAAAACGCTAATAATCCTCATTTTATTCTTCACGATGGACCACCTTACGCTAACGGAGAGATTCATATCGGTCACGCTTTAAATAAAATTTTAAAAGATTTTGTCGTACGTTTTCATACTATGCAAGGCTTTTATTCCCCCTTTGTCCCCGGCTGGGATACTCACGGATTACCCATTGAAATCGCGGTTTTAAAGAAATTTTCCCAAGATAGACATACTCATAGAACGGAATTTCTTCAAGAATGCGAAAGATTCGCTTTATCTTTTGTAGAGAAACAGAAAACGAACTTTAAAAGGTTAGGCATTTTAGGCAATTGGAACAAACCTTATATCACTTTAAATAATAATTATGTCGCTGATCAAGTCCGTGTTTTAGGTAAAATGGTCGAAAAAAAATTAATTTTTAAAAATTTAAAACCTATTTATTGGTCCCCTTATTTACAGTCTTCTTTGGCGGAATCAGAAATTATTTATCAAGAACACCGTTCTTTATCTATTTTTGCTTGTTTTAAAATTAAGGACAAACCTCAATTTAAAGATGTTAATTTATTGATATGGACCACTACTCCTTGGACTTTACCAGCCAATGTCGCTATTTGTGTTCATCCCAAAAAAAATTATCATTTAGTGGAGGTCAACAACCAAAAATATATCGTTGGAGATAATGTTTTAGAGAAGCTAAAAGAAAAATTTAACTGGAAAAAGGTAGTTATTTTAGATACTTTTCTAGGTAATACTTTAGAAAATATCACTTATGAAAATGTGGTTTTCCAACGACAAGGCAAAATTGTTTTAGATACTTATGTTTTAGATAACGAAGGTACTGGTTTAGTTCATACTGCTACCGGACATGGTTATGATGACTTTTTAGTAGGTAAAAGATATAATTTAGATGTTATTTGTAGTATAGATAAAAAAGGTTTAATGACTGAGATAGCGGGGCCTTTTAAAGGTGTTTTTTACTCTAAAGCGAACGAATTAATCGCGGAGGAATTAGATAAACAAGGTCTTTTAGTGAAATCAGAATGGATCACTCACTCCTATCCTCATGATGAACGTATTAAAAAACCCGTTATTTTCTTAGCGGTAGAACAATGGTTTTTAGATATTAACCAAATTAAACCCCAAATTTTAGCCGAAATAGAAAAAATAGATTGGTTCCCGCAATGGGGACAAAAAAAGATGACCCATATGATTACGAACCGTAATGATTGGGTGATTAGTCGTCAAAGAATGTGGGGCGTTCCTATTCCTATTTTTTACGCTGAAGATGGATTGCCTATTTTAGAGGCTGATTTGATTAACCATATCGCTGACTTATTCGAAAAACACGGTAAAGAGATTTGGTACCAATGGGACGCCAAAGACTTATTACCGCCAGGTTATACCAATAAAAGAAGTCCTAATCATCGTTTTACCAAAGAAAAAGATGTTGTTGATGTTTGGTTTGATTCTGGTACTTCTTATAGTGTTGTTAACCGTTTATCGCCAGAGTTTTTACCCGCTAATGTCTATTTAGAAGGTTCAGACCAATATAGAGGATGGTTCAATTCTTCTTTAACTACTTCTATCGCCGCTTACGGTAAAGCTCCTTACCGACAAGTAGTGACTCATGGTTTTATTTTAGACGGTAAAGGTGTTAAAATGAGTAAATCCTTGAATAATGTGGTTGATCCTTTAACTATTATTAAACAAAAAGGAGCCGACGTTTTAAGGTTATGGGTTTCTAGTATTAGTTATAACGCCGATGTCAGGTTGGATAACACTATTGTTCAACAAATTGAAGAAAAGTATCGTAAAATCAGAAACACTTTACGTTTTATGTTAGGCAATTTACATGATTTTAATCCTCAAACTAATTATATCGTTTTTGAAAAAAGATCATCTATTCATCAAGCAATAGTGTTATATTTTAAAGAAATTTTCTTACAAGCGATTGAATATTACGAAATATATGATTTTGAAAAAATTATGAGTTTATTATATCCTTTCATTTCTGTCCTTATTAGTGCTTTTTATTTAGATTTCACTAAAGATATTTTATACATTGAAAAAGCTAACAATTTCGAAAGACGTGTTATTCAATCCACTATTTATGATCTTTTAATAGATTTATTAAAACTATTAACACCGATTATTCCTCACACAACGTCAGAAGCTTATAAAGCTTTACCTTTTCAAAATAAAAAAGACATTTATTTAGAACAAATGACAACTAAAACAGAATTAAAGGTTTTTCTTGAAAAATATTATTCTGATACTTTAAAAGAAGCTTATAAAAACTTCTTTAATTTAAGAGAAGTGGTTATGAAACATTTAGAAGAAGCGCGTCAAAATAAATTTATTAATAAATCTTTACAAGCTAAATTAGTACTTCATTTACCAAAAACAGATGTTGATTCTTTGGTTGTTTTAAATGTTAAAGGTCAATTACACCAATTATTCATTGTTTCTCAAGTGGAACTCCATGAATCACAAGAATTAAAAGTTGCTGTTCAACAGGCGGCAGGTTCTACTTGTCCTAGATGTTGGAATGTTGTAAAAAACAAAAAAGAAGATTATTTGTGTCAACGTTGTACCCAAGCGGTTGAGAAACAATAATAACCTATTTGGATAAAAATAGTAAGATAATATTTTAATAAAAATATACATATCGTCTTTTTGATCTTTCAAAAAAACGCTTTAATTCAATAAAAAAGAGACCTTTAAAGGTCTCTTTTTTATTGCCGTACCATCATAATAAAGATAAAACAACCTTTTCTAACTCAATTATTTATGCGGGAATATATTTGATGCAAAAAAATCAGCAGATCTTCGTTTTAGGTAGCTTTTCTCTTTAAACCTGTCAATGGTATTTTTTTCTTGCCAAAAAATACTCAAAAAGATTGCAAAAAAAAAAAAAAACGTACAATGAAATCATATAGACGAGAAACGAAAAAATGAAAAAAGCAGCAAATGTAACCATATGATGAAACGCATCAAACAATTTATGGAAAATAAATCGCAAAAATATTTAATTATTATGATAACTTTAATATTATTAGGTTTGATCTTTTTAGGAGGCGTTATTTTTAGGCTTCATTATTTAATAACCTGCCCAGACAACCAAATAAATTATACGCCAAAAAAACCTATTTATCCATTATCTTCTCCTGATAACACCATGGAGAAAACCAAAGACGACAAAGGCGAACCCATTATTATCGAATATAACTCAGACAAACAATCGATCTCACTAAGAAACCCTTAAAACAAAACTATCTCCATTGGATAGTTTTTTTCATATTATAACAAAAATTAATTTTGTTTTTTATGAGAATATCTAATTAAAGTATTTCTTTTTTTATTTTTAGTTAATAAACCGCGTTTGGAATGAAAATCACCTGGATGTTGTTTAAAATGTTTATTTAATTCTTCAATTTCACGATTTAATAAAGCAATTTGAACTCATGCTAATGAACTGTTCCAAAACTTTAGACACTTTTTGCTTTTTAAAAATTCTTTAAGACTAACTATTAAGTTAGTCTTTTTTTTCTTTTCTAAGACTAAAAAA
>NZ_AKIM01000045.1:0-11265 GCF_000300695.1 Italian clover phyllody phytoplasma str. MA1 | reverse complement strand
GGTACCACTTTTGTGGGGTACCTCAAACAACAAAAAAGCTATGTGTTTACATAGCTTTTTCATTTCTCTCATTCCTTTATCGACTAATGAGTCTTTTATATTTTTTTAAACCTTTTCTTCAAAACTTTTTTTCAAATCAGGGTTAAAGGTTTTTTCTTTAATCATTTTTATTTCTTCTTTATAAGGAGCGAAACCATTAATAAAAGGGGTTTCTAATATTTTGGGTAAAGATAAAAAAGAAGGATGATAAATAATATTAATTAAAGCTTCAAAACCGATATTTCCGTAACCAATATTTTCATGACGATCTTTTTGACTGCCTAAAACGTTTTTAGAATCGTTAATATGAAAAACAGATAAATATTGTTGACCCACAATAGAATCGAATTCTTCCATCACTAATTCAAAGTTATTTTTAATATCATAACCAGAATCAAAAACATGACAAGTATCGAAACAAACAGAAATTCTTTTTTTATCTTCAATCAAAGTAATAATATCTTTTAACTCTTGAAAAGAAGCGCCTATTTCGTTTCCTTTACCGGCCATAGTTTCTAAAGCTATCCCCACTTTTAAACCAGCAGTATTTTTAAAAATTTGGTTGATACCTAAAGCGATAAATTCTATCGCTTCTCTTTTGTTTTTATTCATGTTATTGCCAGGATGAAGTACCATTCGAACAATTTTCATTTGTTCAAATCTGTATAATTCTTTCGTTAAAAAATCAATCGCGAAAGTTCTTTTCGCTAAAGAAGGGTTGGCCAAATTAACAATATAAGGTGCATGACCTACTAAATCATTAGGGTCTAAATTATGTTGTTTCATTTGTTCGAAAGTTTCTAATAAGTTAGCATTTTTCAAATCAGATCTAATAGTGTTTTGTGGCGCTCCAGTATAAATCATAAAAGCATTAGCGCCAAAAGATAAACTTTTTTTTAAAGAGCCTAAATACATTAAAGGTTTATTAAAAGGGACATGACTACCTATTTTTATCATTTTTTTTATCTCTTCTTTTGGAAAAATGAGGTTTATTTTTTTTACCATTTTTATTAGGAAAACTCATTTTATCATTTTTTTTATAAAAATTGTATTTATGGTAGGAAGGGTTAATTGTATTATTAGGAGTTTGTTTCTTAGGACGAACTTCTTTTTTAACTTCTTCTTGAAAACCTGTTTTAGTTAAAGTAATATTATGAAAATAAATATCATTAAGTTTTTTAATTTTATCCAAGGAAGTTTTATCTTTCTCGTTATAAATCACTAAAACGTTACCATCTTTGCCCATTCTACCTGTACGACCGCTACGGTGTTGGAAAAACTCTAAATTACGGCTCGGCAAATCATAATGAATTACCCAAGTAATATCTAAGTCTATCCCTCTGGCGGTTAAATCGCTAGAAATAATATATTGATATTTCATTTTTTTAATTTCAGCCATATGTTGTTTTCTTTGTTTAACTGATAAGTCAGAAGAAAAGTTTAAAACATTTAAATTAGCTTCTTTTAAACCTTCATAAACCATAAATTGGTCTTTTTTATGAGAAACAAAAATTAAGGCTAAATAAGGGTTTAAAGTTTTAAAAAAATGAACCAAATTATTAATTCTTTTATCAGAAGAACTTTCTAAAGCGTAATATTTTAAATTTATTTTTTGTTCTGAATTAACATCTAAAAATAAAGATTTTCCGAAATATTTATTAATGAAAGGTTTCATAGCGGGCGTGATGGAAGCAGAAAATAATAATATTTTAGGTCGCCATTTAACCAATAAAGGGTCTAACCCATTTAAAGATTCTTGATCAAATAACATATCCGCTTCATCTAATACTAAATAAGCAGCTTTAAAAATATTTAATTTGTTTAAAGTTTGGGCATATTCGCTTAACTTACTTAAAGTAGTGATCACCACGGGAGGTTGTTTTTTTTCCAAACTAGAGAGTATTTTTTGTTTATCCATTCCACCGTAAAAAATCTTTACTTTAGAATTTTGTTTTTCAATTTCTTTTAACATATTAAAAACTTGAAAAACAAGCTCATTAGTAGGAACAACTATCACCGCTTGAATCATGTTTTTATTCCAGTCTATTTTGCTTAAAATAGGCAATAAATAAGCATGAGTTTTACCTGTTCCTGTAGGAGCGATTCCTACTAAGTTAAAAGGTTTATCAAACTCCTCGAAAAATTTTTTTTGTATCGGAGTAATAGTTTTAAATTTTAATAATTTTAATTTGTCTTGAAGATAGGTCTGCATTATTTCAACCCTTTCTTTTGTGATAACGTAAATATTTTCCGTCTTTAAACCAAAGAAAATAAAAAAATAAAATAAAAAAGTATTTTTTTAGTCTTTTTACTTTAAAATATTAATAAATAGATTTTTTTGAGAGATCTAAATAAACAATTAAGGAAAGAGAAATCCATGAAAAAAAACAATAAAAAAATTCCGCCAAAAAAACTAAAAAAAAATAATAAAACACCAATAGTAATGAAAAAAACTAAATTTTTTACTGTTACTAATTTAGTAATTTTTCTAGCTATCTTAGTTTTTTCATTGGTTCCTATTTTAGCCATTTATAGATTTTGGAAAAGTTAAGAATGACTTTTAATCCGTTAAGAACCAAAACCATTCAGAACCAAAAAAAAACATATTTTTTTCAGAAAACTTTTCTTTTTTAAAAAAAATTAACATAAGACATAAAAAAAGCTTTTATTTTAAAAGCTTTTTTTATAGGTATTGCTTTCAATGTCTTCATAAATAAGTTGTAAAAGTTTATTGTTGAACTTATATTGTTTATTATTATTTAAAGAAGAATATTCTTTAGTTAATTCAATCGCTTCGTTAATAATAATTTTATGAGACAGTTTTTTTTCCATTAATTCGAAAGTAGCTAAACGAATAATAGCTTTATCAACTTTATTCAATCTATCTAAAGTATAATCGTATAAGTTTTTTTGAATAATATTATCTATTAAAACAATATTATTAATTAATTGTTCCACAAGAACGATATTTTCATTAATATTAGGGTTTCGGACTTGAAGTTCGTTGTGGTAAAAATCATATTGATATAAATTATTAATGATTTTGACCCTTAGCTCTTTCATCTTTTTAGGAAACATATATATTTGGTGGTAATGCAAATTAGTTTGTGAATTTATCATTGTTTTTTCAACAAAGCTTCTTCTAAATTTTTAGCCACTTGTTGCCAATTAACGACATTATAAAAAGCTTCTATGTAATCTGGGCGACGATTTTGATAATGCAAATAATAAGCATGTTCCCAGACATCTATCCCTAAAAGAGGGTAGCCTACATTTAAAACCGTATCTTGGTTAGCCGTACTAACTACTTCTAATTTCTGGTGGCGGTTTAAAATTAACCAAGTCCAACCGCTACCAAAAACAGTTTTTGCTTTTAAAGCTATTTGGTCTTTTAAATTTTCGACACTCTGATAATCACGTTCGATCAATTCTTTTAATTTACCAGCAGGTTGAGTACCATTATTAACTTGTAAAGTTTGCCAAAAAAAGGAATGATTATAATGCCCGCCGCCGTTATTTCTAACAGCAGTCCTTGCTTCTTCAGGTACTAAAGATAAATCTTTTAATAAAACCTCTAAATCAGCGTTAATTTGTGGATATTTTTCTAAAACAGTATTTAAGTTGTTGACATAAGTTTGATGATGTTTTTGATGATGTATTTCCATTGTTTTAGCATCAATGAAAGGTTCTAAAGCATCGTAAGCATAAGGTAATTGAGGTAGTTGATATTTTTTCATAATCTTAATCCAAATTCTCCTTTTTTAAATTGACTAATCTATTGGCAAAGATTTAGTTGACTTTTAAATGATATCATAATAAAAACTTCTTCATTAAACATTATAACACTTTTATAAGTGCTAAAAGGAGTAATTAAGAAATTTTGAAGTTTCTTTTGAAAAAAGGTTTAAAGTTAGTTTAAAACTTTTCTAAGATCAATAAAAAATGATTTTAAAACCACTTATAAAGAAAGTTTGGACTAACTTAATAATTATCAATAATAACAATAATTTATTAATTTAGTCCAAAGTTATCTTTCATCCGCTTATTTTATTTGTTGAAAAAACTTTCTTTTCCTTATTTAGTGAAAAAATGTTTATCTATTTCGTTGATCGCGATTAACCAATGATGCAACATTTCGTGATACAAATTAAAGCTTGATGCGTTAGTGTTAGTTTGAAAACCAATTTGGTTCTTAATTTGACTACTAACAATATCTATCCTTTTTTTAGTTAAAAAAGACGATTCGTTAGTTTGAGCTTTTTTATAAAACAAAGCTCCTCCTAAACTGCCTATTAAAAAAATTAATAAGTAAAGAAAAATATTTTTAAAAAAGATAAAAAACATATATTTTTTTAATTTCTTTCTAGTTGAGATTATTATGGATATTATTTAATTTCTAAAGATTTCAATCCTGCTAAGTTTAACAAACTCCAAGGTTTGTTGAAATAAGGGTGGAAAAAGAAATCTACAAACGCTAATTCATCAATAGTCATATTTTTTTGAATACATACGCTTAAAGTATTCATTTTTTCTGTTAAGTCAGCGTTAGATAAAATTTGTCCGCCTAAAATCTTACGTGTTTCTTTATCAAAAACTACTTTTAATAAAGCTGATTCATAATCCGGCATAAATTCAGGTCTGTTAGCGTCTCTTATCGTTACAGCAGCATAATTTAAACTTAATAATTTAGCCACATTTTCAGTTAAACCGGTAGAAGAGATGTTTAAATCATAGATTTTAATACCACTAGTACCTTGAGTGCCTAAATATTTATGTTTATTTTCTTTAATATTCATTCCTATTAAAGTTCCCATTCTAACAGCGTTAGTCGCTAAAGGAATGTATTTATACTCTTGTGTCGGGTTATAATAAATATTAACACAGTCGCCACAAGCATAAACATCTGGATTAGAAGTTTGCAAGTATTCATTAACTACTAAAGCGCCATTAGGAGACGTTTTTAATCCATGGCTCACTAATTTAGTGTTCGGAATAAAACTAATACACATAATAACCATTTCTGTTTCAAAAACTTCTTTATCAGTGTGTACGTGAGTAATTAACCCATTAGAAGTTTCTAATTTAGAAACTCTTTGTCCTAAAGCCAATTTAACATTATTTTTAGTAAAAGCGCCTTGAGCTAAATCAGTAAATTCTTTATCTAAGTATTTAGACATTATTCTTTCTTCCGCGTCAATCAACACTACTTCTTTACCTTGATGAGAGAAAGATTCCGCTAATTCAACACCAATATAACCAGCACCCACAACAGTAATTTTTTTCACGCCAGCAGCGTATTCAATAATTTCGTTGGCGTGGGCAAAGTTTTTGGATAATAATAAATTTTTAGAATCCATTCCGTCTAAGCGAGGAATAACTGGCCAAGAACCAGTAGATAACACTAGCTTATCAAAACGATCTACAAACTCTTCGTTAGTTTTTAAGTTTTTAACAACGATTTCTTTTTTATCAAAATCTACTTTTAAAACTTCGTGCTCTAAATTGACATTAGCGCCCATTTGCGTTAATTCATCTGGGTTGGAATAAAATAACCCTCTTCTATCTTGGACAACTCCGCCAATATATAAAGCTATTCCGCAAGAAAGAAAGGAAACTGTGTCGTTTCTCTCATAAACAGTTACATCAACATCGCTATAATTTTTTTTAATGGTTTTAACCGCAGCAGTTCCTGAATGAGTACACCCTATAACAATAACTTTTAACATGAAAAACCTACCTTATTAATTATTTTTATTGAAAATAACATGTTAATTTATTTTATATCTTTTATTGCTTCCTAAAAATTCTTGAACAACAAAAATAAATAACATTTAAAAAAATTTTAAATAATAATTATATCATAATAAAAATATATTCAAATATTATATAATCTACCATTATTATAACATATTTTGGTTTTAAACCTAAACTTAAATCATTTATTCTTCTGGCAATCTCTCGATTATCATTTCATCTTTAAACTTTTTCAAAATAGTTTTATTAATTTTCACTCTTTTGACAAAATCATCTTGAGTAAATAATTTTTCTTTACGGTTCATCACAATGTTATCCGCCGCTACTTGCCCTAAACCATCAATAGCCACAAAAGGCATTCTTAAAGCTTTATCATTTTCAATCACAAATTCGTTTGCTTCTGATTTATTCAAATCAATCGGTAAAAATTGATAACCTAATTGGACCATTTCATAAGCGCTTTTTAAAGTATTAATGCGACTTTGTTCTTTCGCGGTTAATTCTTTTTTAACGGTTTTTTTCATAGTGATTTGTTCATCATCAAGATTTTTATCCGCTTTTCTCAATTCTTTCTCAATTTCGGGAGCTGTTTTCAACATGACATTATAATCAAATTGATCGGCTCTTTTGGAGAAATAACCACTATAAAACAATAAAGGATGATTGACTTTAAACCAAGCAATCCTCATGGCCATTAAAACATAAGCCGCAGCATGTGCTTTCGGAAAAAGGTATTTTATTTTGGTTAAAGATTTTAAATACCATTGCGGTATTTTAGCTTCTATGGGATAAATTAATTTTTCCCATTCTTGGGGATGAGTATGAGGTTTGCCTTTGCGGACAAACTCCATGATATCAAAAGCTCGTAAAGAATCAACACCTTTTGCGATTAAAGTATTCATAATTTCATCACGACAAGCGATCACTTCGTCAAAAGAAATTTTTGTCTTGATATCTTCTTGGAAATCGCCTTTACCTGCTAAAATGTCTTTCGCATTTTGAGTCCAAACATTCGTTCCGTGCGATAAACCTGATACTTTCACTAAAGTAGAGAAATTAAAAGTTTTTTTCTCTTTGTCATAAATATCTTTTAACATCGCGATAACAAAATTAGTGCCAAATTCAGGCACAGCGATAGAGGTTTTATTCTTGCCTTTATTAGCGAATAATTCGTATACTTTAATATCATCTAACGGAATATCTTGATAACGATCAAACGTGAATAAAGAAGGATGTTTTTTCACATAATCCATGAAAAATTTAATTAACATTGGATCATCATGACCTAAAATATCCATTTTAAATAAATTATTTTCAAAAGAATGGTAATCAAAATGAGTCGTTCTCCATTTGGATTCCGTATCATCAGCAGGATACTGAACTGGTGTAATTTCATAGATTTTATGCCCTTTAGGAACTACTACGATTCCTCCTGGGTGTTGACCTGTTGAACGTTTCACGCCTTCAATCATCGCGGACCTGCGGCTAATTTCCGAAACACGTATTTCCTCATCCAAACCTTTATCTTTGACAAAACCTTTTACATAACCATAAGCGTTTTTTTTTGCTACCGTTTGGATGGTGCCGGCTCTAAAAACGTGTTCTTCCCCTAATAACTCTTTAATATAATCATGGGCTTTACTTTGATAATCTCCTGCAAAATTTAAATCGATATCTGGGGTTTTATTGCCTTCAAAACCTAAAAAGGTTTCAAAAGGAATATCTTGTCCGTTTTTACTAAAATTGACGTTACATTGAAAACATTTTTTATCCGGTAAATCATATCCAGAATAAGTATGTTCTAAAATATCATAATCATTAGGATCATCTTTTTTAACGTATTTTTGGTATAAAGGGTTTTTTTTCTCTTCTTCGGTCATTTTCATCACGGTGTATTGACATTTGGGACAATTATAATGCGGCCTTAAAGGATTTACTTCAGTAATTTCTAACACATTAGCAATAATAGAAGAACCGATCGAACCACGAGAACCTACTGAATAACCATCTTCCATAGATTTTTTAACTAATAAATAAGATAAATAATAAATAGGAGTAATGCTTTGGTTAGTGTTTTTTTGGTTATCATCTCCTAAAATACTTTTCAACTCTTTATCAATTCTTTCTTGAATTAAAGGGTGCACTATTTTACCATATAAAGCTTCAATACGAGTTGTAATTAAAACCTTCATTTCTTGCTTAATACTAGGAACCTTTAAATTTTGAGCGAAAGTATCATCTTGCAGAGAAAACAACTGTTGGGGGAAAATTTGAATTTTATCAATTTGTTGGTTCAATAAATGCGGATTATTAATAACTAAATCTTTTCTCAATAATTCATCTTCAATAAAACTAAAAGCATCCAACATTTCTTGAGTGGTTAATAAATGGTTATCAGGTAAATTTTCAGAGCTAAATTTAGATAATTTATGTAAACCACCACCAATTAATTTAGCGTTAATATACATTTCACGATAAATTTTTTCATACTGATGCAGGTAATGAACATCTCCTGTCGCGATAATTATTTTACCTTGTTTTCTTGCTTCGTTAATGATTTTTAACAAAGTATTTTGCACGATAGACAGAGCGTCAATTTCCGGATCGTCGCCGCCTAAGTCATAAATCACATGTTTATAAGCGTTTAGCGGTTGAACTTCGATATAATCATAAAAAGCGATCGCTTCTGCTAAATCTTGTTCACTCTTGTTTAAAGCTGTTTCAAAGACATTACTATCAAAACAACCGCTACCGACTAATAAATCTTCACGATGTTGGTTTAATTTAGATTTCAATAAACGGGGTTTTTTATAAAAATCTTGCGTTAAAGAATCACTAATTAAATAAAATAAATCTTGGTAACCGGTTTGGTTTTTCGCTAAAACATTCACATGATAAGATCTTTCAAACAAAGTATCAGCTGCCCCTTTTAAATCATAAAAAGTCAGTACTTCTTGTTCTTCTAATTTCTTCATCATTTCCATATAAACCAAAGCGGTAGTTTCGGAATCATATAAAGCTCTATGACTATGACCTTCTAAAGTTGGTTTAGCTTTAAAAACTTTCGCCAATCTTTTTAAAGAAAAAAACTTTAAAAATTGGTGGAAATATTTTTGCGATAAAGGCATAGTATCTATCACAGGTTGAGGTTCATAAGAAAGGCTTAATCTTTTCACGTTTTCCAATAAGAAATCCATATCAAAAGAGGCGTTATGAGCTATTAAAGTATAGCCTTTAGCAAAATCTAAAAACTTCGGCAAAATCGCATCAATAGTGGGTTTGCCTTCTAAATCTTGGTTCGTAATTTGAGTAATTTCTTGAATTCTTGGGTTTAATTTAGTTTGTGGATCTACTAATTCATCAAACATTTCTTCTGTGATTTTGCCATTTTCAATCCTCACAGCCGATATTTCAATAATTTTATCTCTTATTTTAGAAAAACCGGTTGTTTCTAAATCAAAAACAACGTATTTATGGTTTTTTAAGGTAAAATTAGGGAATTGGGGGTATTGTTCTTGGTTAGTGATATAAAGGGGTTTTTCCGCGATAAAATCGAATTCAGCCCCTAAAATAGGTTTTATTTTTTTACCACGCAGATGTTTTTCTATTTCTGGAAAAGCATAAACTCCGTTATGATCGGTAAAAGCAAGCGCTTCATGACCCCATTTTTCAGCTATATCAAGATAATCTTTCACACTCGTTACCGCGTCTAAATTAGACATTTTAGTATGGAGGTGAAATTCAATTCTTTTTTTATCTGGATAATCATCTTGTCTTTGGTACATCAAAGGCACATTATCTAGAACTTGATATTTAGGAGTCGCATTTTTAGGAGTAAAATTAAAATAGTATTCTTGGTTTTTAGCGTTAAAATCAACAAAAGTTTCTATTTCTACTAAAACACCTTCTTGAAAATCTTTTTTAATTTGAGTGTAAAAAGTGTTAGTTTTACCTTTATAACTTTGGTTTAAAAAACTTTTATATTCGATAGAATCTTGTTTGGTTTCAGGATCTACTAAAAAAAACTTAACTAAAACGCTTTGGTTATTTTTAATAGGTAATTCGGTCACTTGTTGCACATAACCTTTAACTCTAAATGCGGGATTATTTTGTTTAAAGGTTTTTAAAGCGCTGTTTTTAACCGGAATATCTTTAAAAGAAATTAAAGGTAACCCGTTATGATCCCATTGTTGCTGTCTTTTTTCAGCCATTACATCACCTTTATTGAGGAATTGGTAAAAACATTGGTGTTCTTCTTCAAATAATTTTTGTAAACTCGGCAGAAGATCCAGTTGAGTAAAAATATTTTTTAAATAAGGAGGCAAATCAAACTCACAAGTTTTCTTCTCTACATCAATAAAAGGTGTTTGATCCAAAATCTTATATATTTCGTTTTCCTGCTTTTGAGCGATAATATTAATTAAATTAATTTTAAATTTTTCTTCAGAAGTTAATTCGTCCTTATCCAGATTATTAAAACCACCTATAGTAGGATCTTTTAACTCTAATAGAGTTAAAAGATCTGGATATTCCGTCATAAATTCTAAATCTATGCCATAACGGTGGATAAAAAAAGTGTTTAATTCCTTTAAAATATCAGTTCGATGGAAATATTTTAAAAGAATCGGATTTAAGCGAAAGACAACTTTTTTCTCTTCCCAAGAGATAGTCGGCGTAGAATTGAAAAGATCTAAAAAAGACTCGTTGGCTTCTGTTTTTTTCTTTTGCAAAATGTATTGGAATTGTTTTTCCCAGATTTTTTCATCTTTTAAATAGTTAAAATGGTGGAATTCATAACATACATGACAAGAAATGTTTTTCACGACTTCTTCGGTATGAACTTTAATAAATTCTTGTAAATGTTTACGGAATTCATCTAAAAGCGCAACTTCAGAAGGGAATTCGTCCGCGGTCACAAAAAAAGTCCAACTAATTTGGGACAGATCTACCAATACTTCTTGTAATTGAAATTGTTGTAATTCTGGTTTTTTTAAGGTTTGGAGAAATTCTTCGAACTTATGAGACATTTTTTTACTCTTTTTAGTTTTAAATTTTAAAATCAGTGGAGATATAAAAAAGAAAAACACATGAATTTCATGTGAGCATAAGGAATAAATATTATTTTTTTGGTACTGATGATCGGACTTGAACCGATATGAGTTTAACCTCGTTTGATTTTGAGTCAAATGCGTCTGCCAATTTCGCCACACCAGCATACATTTTAATTATAACATAATTAAAAATATTCTTAATCTTTTTTGTAAAAGGTTCTTTTTTGTAAAAGAGGTAATTTGCTTATTAATTAATAATATATATTAAATTAGAAAATTTTTAAGTTTCTTAATAATTGTAAAATAAAAAGATTGATTTGTCAATTTTTTTTTAAAAAAAAGAGAGTCTCTAAAAGAGGCTCTCTTTTTAAAGATAATTAACACAACTTAAAGAAGAAAATATTATTTACGAAATTAGACA
>NZ_AKIM01000044.1:0-9227 GCF_000300695.1 Italian clover phyllody phytoplasma str. MA1 | reverse complement strand
TATTACAAATTATCCGAAAGGAACTAATCATGTTTAATATTAAAAAAATTTAAAAAAGGTAAATTAAAAAGTTGACTTTTAATTTTAAAAGTTTATAATATAGACATAAATATAAACTTTTAAAAATATAAAAAAAGTAATTAAAAGTTGATATTTATAATATATTATATAAAAATTGTTTTTCGTAACAAATTCAATTAAAAGTATTGATTAATGGAGGATGAAGGATATTAACTTATTTCTAATTCTTTTAAAATTACGATATAGAAGAATGCTTGTTTAATTATATGTTTTATTCGTAAAATAAAAAATATAAATACCAAAAGAATGATATATCTGAAATAAAACAATAATTGAAGAAATATTTATCTATATATCATAATTAAAACTTGAATAAACATTGTAGTTCGTATTATGAATTAAACAATTTAAACAATAAATCAAAAATATTCAATATTGAAATGTTAAAATAAAACAAATTTTATTATTGATTTATTATTAAATATATATAATTATTTATAAATTTAAACGAAAATTTAAAAAGAGGTAATTTTTCTATGCAACAAAAAGAAAATGTTGTTTTTAGACAAATAAGAGAACAAGCCCTTGCAGCTAATCAAGTTAGAACTCTTGAAACTGCCACTAAAAAAGGCGTTGCTACCAAAACGATGATATTATTGTTAACGGTTTTGGTATCAGGTATATTGCATTTTTCTTTAATTTCCCTTATAGCTGCAGGCAATAAAAGTGTGAAGGCTAATTTATTATATTCTTCTATCGGCGTTGCTTCCATGTTAGGTTTTGTATCTATTATGGTTAGTATTTTTGCTGGCCAGATGAATCAAAAACCTTTCGCTATTATGTATGCCGTTTCTAAAGGTATATTGATTAGTGGTTTTTTTGGTTTGATATCAGTATTAACTGGCGCTTATAGTGCGATCGTTTCAATATTAGCTATTTCAGTTATTGGCACTTTGGTTGTTTTCTTAATTATGCATTTTTTATATTATCAAGGAATTTTAAAAGTTAATAATAAATTTAGAATATCTGTTTTAGTTAGTTCTATAGTTATTTTCGCTTTTTTAATGATTAACATGCTTGTAAGCTTCATTAGTGATCAAAACTATTTAAGCGATTATTGGCCTCAATTAGCTATTAGTGGAGTATTATTAGTTTTAGGTTCTGCTTTCTTAGCGATAGATTTTGATAATGCTGAACAAATCATGAAATTTGATATTTCTAAAAAATACGAATGGTCTTTAGCTTTCGCTTTCTTAACGACTTTAATATTAATTTTTGAACAAATAGCGAGAATTTTAATTCTTACAATGTTAGAAAAAAAGAATAATTCAATCATTTGAATTTCATACCCAAATAAGATTATAATTTCGTTTTGACAATTATTTCGTTGAATTAATAAGACCAATACGAGATAGAATCGAACATAAAAGAACTGGTTTCTTTTCTGTTCTATAATTTATAAAAGTCATTCCCAAACGATGTGATTAATAAGTTTTTAGGATAAATTAATAATCTTAATAACTTATTAATCACATCTTATTTTTTTACTTATAATCTTCATCAAATTTATTTATAGGGAAACAATCATATCAAAACTTTTTAATATTTTTTTTGCTAAAAAAATCAAAAATTTATGGTGTAAAGATGTTATTAGACAAAATTAAAAATTTACCTAATGAACCAGGATGTTATCTGTTTCAGAACGAAAAACAAGAAGTGATTTATGTAGGTAAAGCTAAAAATTTAAAAAACCGGGTGAAAAGTTATTTTACCGGCTCTCATAATAAAAAAACCGGTATTTTAGTTTTAGAAATTGTTGATTTTTCTTATATTTTAACTAATAATGAATTAGAAGCATTAATTTTAGAAGCTAATTTAATCAAAAGTTATTCGCCTAAATATAATTTTAAATTAATGGACGATAAAACTTATCCTTATATTGAAATTACTAACGAAAAACACCCTCGCTTGATTATATCTAGGTATAAAAATATTCCTCCAGGGAAAAGGTTATTTGGACCTTATCCTAATTCAGAAAGTTTAAAAGAAACAGTTAAGTTATTGCATAAAGTTTACCCTTTAAGAAGATGCCAACCTATCGGCAAAAAACCTTGTTTTTATTATCATATTAACCAATGTTTAGGGCCTTGCGCTCAAAAAGAAGTAGATTATCAATCTAACATTAATTTAATAGTTAAATTTTTAGAAGGCAATAATAAAGAAATTTTTAAACAAATAAAAAAGTCTATGGAAGAAGCTAGTTCTAAATTGGAATTTGAAAAAGCTATCGAATATAAGAATCTTTTGTTTAATTTAAATAAAATAGTGGAAAAACAATTTATCAATGATAATAAATTAAAAAGTTGCGACATCGTTGCTTTTTATTATAATGAAGATGATATATCTTTATATATTTTAAGAATGCATCGCGGCAATGTTTTTGATAACCATCAAATAGTGTTTAATTATGTAAGCGATGTGGTTGAAAATATAGTAACTTATTTATATTTATATTATCAAGAACAAATCATTCCCGAAGAAATTATTTTAGGCAAAGAAATGGCGTTGGATAAACCTAATATTCAAAACATTTTAAAAGCGAAAATTCGTATTGTTTCGAAAAAAAATCAAGGCGATTTATACGCTTTATCTTTAAAAAACGCTAAAGAAAATTTATTGAAATACAATTTAGTCCATAAATCTAAATTTGAAATTATGCAAGAATCATTAGATGAATTATCCCATATTTTTGGTAAAAAGATTGATTATATCGAAGCTTTTGATAATTCGCAATTATTCGGCCAATCTTTTGTGACTGCTATGATAGTGTTTAAAGAATTGAAATTTAATAAAAAATTTTATCGTAAATTTACGTTAGAAAAAGAATATCAAAACGAATATGACGCTTTTCATCATGTTTTAATTAGACATTATCAAAGGTTTTTACAAATGGGTGTGCAAATGCCGGATTTGATTTTAGCAGATGGTGGAAAAATTCAATTTAACGCTTGTAAACAAGCCCTAGATTACTTAAATTTAGATATTAAACTAGGAGCTTTGAAAAAAAATAATAAACATCAACTAACTGAATTACTTTTAGAAGATAAAACCATCGTTTTAGATAAAAATAGTAATTTATACCTTTTTTTATTAAGAATAAGTGATGAAGTACACCGTTTTACTCTTAATTTTCATCTTCAATTAAAAAAAAAGGAAGATAAAAATAGTTTGTTAACCGATATAAAAGGTTTAGGCGCGAAAAGGTATCAAACTTTATTAAAACATTTTAAAAATATTGAAGACATTCAAAACGCTTCTTGTCAAGATTTTCAAAAATTAAATATTCCTTGTAGTTTTTTAGAAAAAATAAAAAAGAAATATTCTTAAATTTGAAAAAATATTTTTCTCAAATAGAAAGGCTTTAAAACTATATTTATGTCTAATAATAATACAATCATTAAAATTAGAGGCGCCCGCGTGCATAACCTTAAAAATATTAATTTAGATATTCCTAAATTTAAATTTATTGTTATTACCGGTGTTTCTGGTTCAGGCAAATCATCTTTAGCTTTTGATACTTTATATCAAGAAGGTAAAAGAAGGTATATAGAATCTTTAAGTGTGTATTCTCGTCAATTTTTAGGTAATTTTGAAAAACCTGATGTGGATCAAATTGAAGGATTAAGTCCAGCTATTAGTATTGATCAAAAAACTATTTCTCACAATCCTCGTTCCACTGTTGGCACTATTACAGAAATTTATGATTATTTAAGAGTTATTTACGCTCATATTTCCGTCCCTTATAATCCTCATACTGATCAACCTATTCAAATTCAAACTACCGAACAAATTGTTCAACAGATTACACAATTGGAATTGGATAGTAAAATCGTGATAATGTCTCCTATAGTGCAACAAAAAAAAGGTAATCACCAAAAACTTTTTAAACGTTTAATTAAAGATGGTTTTAATAGAGTGATGGTAGATCAAAAAATCCTTTCTTTGGATGAAATCCCTCTTTTGAATCAAAACGAAAAACATGATATTAATGTTATTATTGATCGTTTAAAAATACAAGATAAGATAGAAAGTAGATTAAACGAATCTTTAGATTTATCTTTATCTTTAGTCAAAGAAAAAGTCTTTGTTTGGTTGAATGATCAAGAAATGTTAAAATTTCATCTTAATTATAGCAATGATGATCTTGATTTTACCATACCAGAAAGAAATATGAGTTTATTTTCTTTTAACTCTTCTTTAGGATCTTGTGAAACTTGTAAAGGTTTAGGGATTAGAAATAAATTTGACCAAAAACTTTTATTTGCTTTTAATAAGTCTCTGAATCAAGGTGGTTTCATTCTTTACCAACAACACCGAGATTTTTACAATAAAATGCAAGATTTAGAACAATTTTGTGCTTACCATCAAATTGATATGAATATTCCTTTAAACAATTTAGAACCTGAATTATTAGACATCTTATTGTACGGTAAAGCTGATCTTAACAATAACCAACACGAACAACCTGAAATGAAAATGGGCGTTATTACTATTTTAGAATATTATTATGATAAATTATCTCAAAACGAAAGCGTTATGAGTTGGTTTAAAAAGTTCCTGATTGAAGAAACTTGTTCTCGTTGTTTAGGAGCGAGAATTAATAAAGCTGCTTTAACTTTCAAAATTAATAATAAAAACATTTATGAATTGACGCAAATGTCGATTGAAGAATTAGCTCATTTTATCGATCATCTAGAATTATCACCAGAAGAAAAACAAATTACGGCTTTACCATTGGAAGAAATTTCTCAAAGATTATCTTTTTTGCAAGACATCGGTTTGAGTTATTTAACTTTAGAACGCAAAAGCAGTACTTTATCAGGTGGAGAATCACAAAGAATCCGTTTAGCTACTCAAATTGGTTCTAAATTATCAGGTGTTTTATATGTTTTAGACGAACCTTCCATTGGTTTGCATCAAAAAGATAATGATAATTTAATTGCTGCTTTGAAAAAAATGACCGCTTTAGGCAATACTCTTTTAGTGGTAGAACATGATAAAGATACGATGTTAGCCTCTGATTATTTAATCGATATTGGTCCTTTAGCGGGTCGTTATGGCGGAGAGGTAGTTGCTTTCGGCACTCCTTCTGAAGTGATGGCAAATCCAAACAGTTTAACGGGTCAATATTTGTCCAACCAAAAAGACATCGCTTATCCGCAACAAAGACGCACCATTAATCCTCAACAAGTGGTTCATGTGAAAAATGCTTCTGAAAATAATTTAAAAAAGATTAACGTTGTTTTTCCTTTAGGTGTTTTTAACGTTGTGACGGGCGTTTCGGGGTCCGGAAAATCCACTTTAGTGAATAACGTTTTATTGAAAAATTTAAAAAATAAAAAAAATCGTTTTTTCAAAGATGAAAACAATGTTAATATGGTAGATGATCAAGGATATATTCGTAGAATAGTGGAAATTTCTCAATCTCCTATTGGTAAAACTCCAAGGAGCAATCCGGCTACTTATACGGGTCTTTTTGATAAAATAAGAGAATTATACGCTCAAACCAATGAAGCCAAAACCAGAGGATATCAAAAAGGACGTTTTTCCTTTAATGTTAAAGGAGGACGTTGCGAACGTTGTTATGGCGATGGGATTAGAAGAATTTCAATGAATTTCTTACCTGATGTTTTTGTTACATGTGATGAATGTCATGGAAGTCGTTTCAGAAAAGACACTTTAACTATTAAATATAAAGGCAAACATATTGCTGATGTGTTAAATATGACAGTTGATGAAGCTTTAGTCTTTTTCGATAACCATAAAAGAATCAAAGAACATATCCAATTTTTAAAAGATGTTGGTTTAGGTTATTTGCAGTTAGGGCAAAATTCCACTACTCTTTCTGGAGGAGAAGCCCAAAGAATTAAACTGGCTAGTGAGTTATATAAACAAATTACTCCGGATACTTTATATATTTTAGATGAACCAACCACGGGCCTACATTTTGAAGACATTAAACAATTAATCCAAGTTCTACACCGTATTACAGATAAAAAAGCGACTTTAGTGGTGATTGAACATAATTTAGATGTCATTAAAAATGCTGATTATGTGATCGATTTAGGTCCTGGTGGAGGAGTTCATGGAGGACATATAGTGACTCAAGGAACACCAGAAGAAGTGAGCCAGAATGCTCAGAGTTATACGGGATATTATTTAAAGCAAATCTTAAAGATAAAATCATAGATAATAAAGGTAAAGGAAAATGACTTTTAAAATAAAAACTTTATATAAACCTAGCGGAGACCAACCTAAAGCTATCGAACAATTATTATCTAATTTAGATAAAGGTCATAAAGAGCAGATTGTGATTGGTGCCACAGGGACAGGCAAAACTTTTACTATATCTAATATTATCCATAAATTAAATAAAAAAACTTTGATTATAGTTCATAATAAAACCTTAGCTGGACAATTATTTAACGAATTAAAAACCATGTTTCCTGATAATAAAGTAGAATATTTTATTTCTTATTTTGATTATTATCAACCAGAAGCTTATGTAGTCCGTAATGATACTTATATTGAAAAAGATTCTTTAATTAATGATGAAATAGATAAAATGCGTCATAGCGCTATTAATTCTTTAATCAATCATGATGATGTAATCGTGGTTTCCTCTGTTTCTTGTATTTATGGTGTAGGTGATATTGAGAATTACAAAAAATCTATTCTTTATTTAGAAAAAGGGATGAAATATATTTTAAAAGAATTGGTTAATCAATTAGTCGGCTTGAATTACCAAAGAAATGATTACTCTTTTAAAAGAGGTACTTTTAGGTTGAGAGGAGATACGATAGATATCGTTCCTTCTTCTGATACCACACAAGGGGTAAGAATTATTTTTTGGGATGATGAAATTGAAGAAATTAAATTGTTTAACACTGTTGATGGTGTTATTTTAGCTAATTTAGAAGATATCACTATTTTTCCTGCTTCTCTTTATGCTACTGATAAAGAGAAATTAGAAGAATCTATTTTGCGCATTCAACAAGAATTAACTGAACAAATAATTTTTTTTAAAGATAAAAACCAACTAGTAGAAGCTCAAAAAATAGAAATGAAAACTAAATACGATTTAGAAATGTTGCAAGAATTGGGCTATTGCAATGGCATTGAAAATTATTCCAGACATTTATCTTTGAAAGCAGCAGGCGAAATGCCAACCACTTTGATTGATTATTTTGGGGATGATTTTTTAACTATTATTGATGAATCTCACGTGACCGTTTCTCAAATCAGAGGAATGTATGCAGGCGATTTTTCAAGAAAAAATAATTTAGTTCAATATGGCTTCCGTTTACCGAGCGCTTTAGATAACAGACCACTTAGATTTCCTGAATTTGAAAAAAAAATGGATAAAATAATTTATTTATCAGCTACTCCGGGCGATTATGAATTAAATAAAAATTTACCTATTGTGGAACAAATTATTCGTCCTACTTTTGTACTAGATCCTATTATTGAAGTTCGTCCTACTAAAAATCAAATTGAAAATTTATATTTTGAAATTAAACAAAGAGCGGAAAAGAATGAAAGAACTTTAGTGTCCACTATCACTATTAATATGAGCGAAGATTTAACTAGTTATTTAAAAGATTTAGGCATCAAAGTGGCTTATTTACATAGCGAAATTAAATCTTTAGAAAGATTAGTTATTTTAGAAGATTTAATGATCGGCACTTATGATTGTTTAATTGGAGTTAATTTATTAAGAGAAGGGTTGGATTTGCCATTAGTTTCGTTAGTGGCTATTTTAGACGCTGATAAACAAGGTTTTTTAAGAAATAAAAGAAGCCTTATTCAAACTATTGGCAGAGCGGCACGTAATATTAACGGTAAAGCCATTCTTTATGGTGATGTTATTACTGACGCTATGCAAGAAGCGATAGAAGAAACGCAACGTCGTAGAACTCTTCAAGAGAAATATAACCGTGTTCATAATGTTAAACCGACTCCTATTATCAAAACTATTGTAAAAAAAACTATTATGGACAAACAAAAAACTCAAAAAGAAGAAGCCTCTTTATTGTCTTTTAGCAAAAACCACAAAAATAAGCCAGATTTAAAACAACTACAAAAGTCAATGAAAGAAGCGGCTAAACAGTTAAATTTTGAACAAGCTGTTATTTATAGAGATTTAATCAAAAACATTAAAAAATCTTAATCTTTATAACGTAAAAAAAAGATCCTCTTAGGATCTTTTTTATTTGAAGCAATTATTTATTTTTGTTAGAGATATATTTAGTTTGGAAAGTTAAAATCTATATTTCTCTTTTTTAATTCTGCCAATAATTCTTCTTTATTGAGAAAATATTTTTTTTGGGTATAAATGTCTAAACCATAGGTATTAAAATTAGGTATTAAAATTCTTTTTCTTTGATGATTTTGACCGCTTTTTGATAAGCTTCTTTTTCAACTTGTTCTATATATTATTCTTTTTGTTGAGTTGATAAATATCTGAATGTTTTAAGATTCAAATCTTTAGCTGTGATATTTTCTTTAAATTTAGTATATTCATTAAAATATAATAATTCTAAAGATTTTGTCTCGCAGAGGTAAGATCACTAGGGTTCGCTTGGGATTTGATTTGATGATATTGTTTTTGCAAACATTATTCAGTTATTAAACGGCCATAATAAAAAGCCATTAATTCCTTTATTTTTTCAACTTTTTGTTTTGCGTTTTGAAGTTAATTCGCCCATTTTCTTTTGAATATAGTCGCACCCTCTCTTGTCCTGTTTCAAAAAAACAACTATTCTCCATAAGTCATAATATTTAGAGGATAAAGCGATTATCGCGCGTTCCGCTTCATGATGTTTGGAAGTAAATCTTTTCATAATAGGATTATGAACAATTTTTACTAACTCTTCAATAGAAAAAAGGTCAAACTTATCAACAATATGTTGGATATTTTTTAAAATATAATTACTAAAAAATCTCTTTTTAAACTGTTTTTAATCAAATTATCTTTTAATTTGTCAAAATATTCTTTATTATAAAAACCTTGTTGATTCGTTAATTGAGTCAATTTAATGCGATATTTTTCTAAAAGATCTAAACATTTACAAGAATTTAATAATAATCGATCTCACTAAGATTATATACTTTTGTTAATTGTATATTTACTATCTTATAATATA
>NZ_AKIM01000043.1:0-6050 GCF_000300695.1 Italian clover phyllody phytoplasma str. MA1 | reverse complement strand
AAATCTCCTTTTGTTTAAATTTTATTTAAATAGAAAAACAACTTTATTCACTTATCACCTACTCTTTCAAGATGGAATAAGCTTTTAACCAAGAAAATGTTGCTAAATATCTCTTTTTTGTTAAAAAAAATGTTTTTAAAAACAAAAAAAGAGTATAATAAAAATGTAGTAATTTCAACAACGTATAAATTATTTAAAATAAATCTCATTATTAACAATATAATCCTTTTTTTAGAGATAATTAATCATTAACAATCATTAAGTTCCAACAAAATAGATTTTTTTCTAATCACATTATTAGATTAATTTATCAAAAAAATATCTATTAACGAATCATAGGTTTATTTATTAGTTATTATTAGTTATTAAAAAAATTTTTAAAACAATTACCTTTTATAACCACGAATTAACAATTCATTTTATTACGATATAACCTAAAATATGTTAAAATACACCACAAAATTATAAATTTAATTCCGCTTTTATATTAATAATACTATCTTTTGTTATAAATGCCCTCATTTTTGATTCAAAAATTTCCTTTCCGAATCTGATATATCGAAAAAAATATAAAATATCCTTTTTAATCCATAAAGGGGATAAATATAAATTGTATGAATGTTGCTTTTTTTGATGCGATAATTGTTTTTCTCTTTTAAACATTAAAGCAATACTATATATCAATCCCCACTCCCCACAATAGATCAAAAAAGCTGTTAAATTAAAAATAATTCACATTTACCGCATAAAACTATTTTAAAATACTAAAAGGAAAAAAAATGAAAAAAATTAATGTATTCGTTATTTCAACAATTTTAATTGTTTTAGTTTTTTTGTCTTCTGTTTATTTTATACAACAACAAAATAAACAAAAAATCAACCAAAAGAATAAAAAAACCATCGTAACCACAACTAATATGTTATACGATTTAACACAGCATATTTTATATGATAAATTTAACGACAAAAACATTCCTGATAAAAAGTCGCCAAATAACCAATTGATCGATCATTTATTAGAATTAAAAAAACCTATGATGGGAGTAGGCGTTGATCCTCATAATTATAAACCTCTCCCTAACCATCGTTTGATTATTTTACAAAGTGATTTAATAGTGATAAATGGGCTCCATTTAGAAGCTAACATGGAAAAAGCTTTTCAATTATTAATTTCTGAAGAAAAGCCAGATAAATTATTTAATGTTGGAGAAAAATTGAAAGAAAATCCAAATAACCACATAATAAAACATGATGGTGTAGATGACCCGCATATATGGTTTAATTACAAATTATGGATGGAAGCCGGAGAATTATTAAAAGAAGAAATAAAAAACTTAATTGATAAAACTGAAAAAACAGACGGCGAAACAAAAACAAAAGCTAAAAATATTTTAAATGATAATTTCACAAATTATAAAAACACAGTAATGAAGAAAATAGACGAAGCCATCAAAGCATTAAAAAGTATACCCGAAAACAAAAGATATTTAGTCACTTCTCATGATGCTTTTTCTTATTTTGGAAAAGTAGCTCGCTTAAAAATAGAAGCTATTCAAGGCACTTCTACTCAAACAGAAGCTAGTATTGGTGACATTAGAAGAATAGCTCAAAACATTAAAGATAAACAAATAAAAGCTATTTTTACCGAAAGTTCAATGACAAACAACACATTACAAAGTTTAAAAGAAATGGTAGAAAAAGACGGTTATCATATTAAAATGTGTGAAGGTGAAAACGGTTTATTTTCCGACTCTTTAAACGCTAATTTAAATTATTTACAAACATTTTTACATAATATCAAAATAATTACAAAGGAACTGAATAAATGAATAAAAAAAGAGCTATTACTATTAAAGATTTAACGGTGGCTTACCATTTAAAACCGGTTTTATGGGATATTGATTTAGATATCTTCCCAGGTTCTATAATGGCCATTATCGGACCTAATGGAGCGGGGAAATCAACTTTATTAAAAGCTATTTTAAATTTAATTCCTAAAGTATCAGGAGAAATTTTATTTAATAACCAAAAATATCAACAAATTTATAAAAAAATAGCTTATGTTCCGCAAAGAAATACTGTGGATTGGAATTTCCCTATTAACGTTTTTGAAGTTGTTTTAATGGGTAGATATGGTTCTTTAGGTTGGTTTAAAAGACCTAAAAAAAAAGATAAACAAATCACTTTAGAAGCTTTAAAAAAAGTAGAAATGCTAGATTTAAAAGATCGCCAAATTTCCGAACTTTCTGGCGGTCAACAACAAAGAGTTTTTTTAGCCAGAGCTTTAGCTCAACAAGGAGACTTTTATTTAATGGATGAACCATTTCAAGGGGTCGATTCTAAAACAGAAAAAGCCATTATGTCAGTTTTAAAAGAGTTGAAAAATCAAGGAAAAACATTATTAGTAGTTCATCATGATTTAAATACAGTTACACACTATTTTGATTACGTCACTTTGTTAAATGTGAAAAAAATCAATAGTGGACCAGTTAAAGAGGTTTTTACTCCAAAAAACCTTAAAAAAACTTATCAATTTGATTTTTTTAAACAATTTTCCAATAATTATAAAGAGGAGTCTGATAAATGATGGAAATTTTTCGTTTAATTAATGATATTAGTTATCAATTAATTGGTATCGCTGTTTTAGGTTTAGCTGCCGCTATTTTAGGCGTTTTTGTGGTTTTAAATAAAAAAGCTTTAGTAGGAGATGTTTTATCTCATGTTTCTCTACCAGGAATCGTATTAGCTTATTTTATACATGGTTTAATTATGGGAGATAATTCTGCCAAACAACACGGCATATTAGTTTTAATCATAGGAGCTTTTATAATATCTATAATAGCTTTATCTTTAATAGAAATGATTAAAAAAAATTCGCCCATCCAATATGACGCTATTTTGGCTTTAATTCTGTCGGCTTTTTTTGGTTTAGGACAGACGCTTTTATCTATTATACAACAAAAAAACACCAATCCTTCTATCGCTCAATTAGAAAAATTAACCCTTGGGCAAATAGCTTCTATGTCTAAAAAAGATGTATATACGGTATGTATAATTGCTCTTTTAGTTTTAACCTTTATTTATGTGTTTAAAAAAGAATTAAAAATATTTATTTTTGACCCTTCCTTTTCTCAAAGTGTTGGAGTTAATGCTAAAATAATGAAAAAAATCATTAATGTTTTAACCATAACTGTTGTTATTATTGGTTTAAGGATTGCTGGAATTGTTTTAATGAGCGCTTTTATCATCGCTCCTGCCATATCTGCCCGACAATGGAGTGATAAATTAAAAATAAATATTTTTTTAGCCTCTCTTTTTTCCTTAATAGCTGGTTTTTTAGGCACTATTTTCAGCGTTATTGATATAGGATGGCTACATGTTCCTACTGGTCCGATTATTACAATATTTTTATCTTTATTTGTTTTTATTTCTTTATATTTGGCCCCTAAAAATGGTATTTTAAAAACCCGTTTACAAAGCAACCAATATCAAAAAAAAATTAAAAAATATAAATTTTTGATTCATATCTATAACCAAAAAGATCAACAAATAGAAAATGAAAATGATCCCCTAGAAGCTTCTTTTTTGGAACAAAAATACCTCGCTTATAATCAAAAAAAAATTACTTTAACTGCAAAAGGGCAACAATTAGTAGAAAAATTAATGAAAGGGGGATTTCATGATTAATAATTTTTCCGAATTTAGCAATAATTTTGATTTTAATAGTTTTTTTATCGCAGTTTTAACAGCTATGGCTGCCTCTATTTTAGGTGTTTTTTTAATTTTAAAAAGAATGCCGATGGTAATTGATGCTATTAGTCACAGTGTTTTATTAGGTATTGTCTTAACTTTTTTAATAGTGCGGGATCTTAATTCTCCTTATTTAATCATAGGAGCTACGTTAATAGGTGTTTTTACATCTTATTTGAGCGATATCCTCTCTCAACATAGCAAAGTTAACGAAGATGCCGCTATTGGCATTACTTTTGCTTTTTTATTCGCTTTAGCAGTCTTTATCATAACTATTTATATTCGTGATGCTCATTTAGATATTGACGCCGTTTTTACTGGTAGTTTAGAATTCATCAATAGCAGTAAAATTAAAATTATTTTACCTGTTTTTTTACTGAATTTATTCTTTTTCCTAGTCTTTTATAAAGAATTAAAATTATCTCTTTTTGATAAAAATTTAGCTGTTTCTTTAGGTTTTTATCCTACTTTAATCAATTATATTTTAATCACTTTAGTCTCCGCAACATCCGTAGCAGCCTTTGAAATTTCGGGTTCTATACTAATGATTTCCTTTTTTATCGCACCTGCGGCTACCGCTTTATTAATTACTCAAAATTTATTTAGTAGTGTTTTATTTTCTATGTTTTTCGCTTTTCTAGGGGTTTTTGTAGGTTATAGCGCGGGTATTTGGTTGAATATGACCTTATCAGGTGCTATTTCTTCAGCGATGTTATTAATTTTTTTATTAGTCTTTATTTTTGAAACAAAAAACGGAGTAATAACCAAATTAATCCAAAAGAATAAACAAAAAAAATATTTTGGGATAATTAACTTATTGATTCATATCCAAAACCACGAAAAAAAAGAAAATATTGTTCAAACCCAACAATCCTTAAAATGGTCTTCTTCTTTTTATCAAAAATGTTTAAAAAAATCATTTCAAGAAGGTTATGTTCAATTAGAAGACGAAGAATTACATTTAACCCATAAAGGAGAAAAACTTTTAATCCAACAACAAGAAACATTAGGAATATAAGTAGCATTTTGTATCTTTTACATATCATCAACTATATTTTTACACTATAAAAAGGTCATTATTAACAAAATAAATCTTTTTTTAAAAAAAATAGCACTCACCTCTTGACAGTGCTAATTGTTTTTGATAGAATAAAAGTGAACTTAAAATAAAAGATAAAAAAATGTTTTAAGTTTCTTCTGAAAGCTTTTTTTAATTTTGTCTTTATATAAAAAATAATAGAAAAGGAGTGTTCAATTCATGTTATTTAATTTAATTAATCCAAATCAAGATTTATTTGAAAATTTTTTTGAAGATATCAACAAATTAAACCCTTTTATTAAAACAAACAATATTATGAAAACCGATATTCAAGAACAAGATAAACAATATATTATCAATGTTGAATTACCGGGCTTTAAAAAAGAAGACGTCAAAATCGCTTTAGAAAATGGTTACTTAACTATTGAAGCCAATAATTCTCATGAAAAAGAAGAAAAAGAGCCTAATTTCATTAGAAAAGAAAGATTTAAAGGTGTTTTTAAACGTAGTTTCTATTTAGATAAAAATTTCGATTTAAAAGAAGTGGAAGGAACTTTACAAGAAGGAATATTAAAACTAGTGATTCCTAAAAAAACTATTAAACAACCGGAAAAACAATATTTAGAATTAAAATGATAAACAATCGATTAATTCATTTAGATCCTATGATTGATTTTATTGTGGGATATTTTCAAATAATGAATTATATATCATAAAAAAACTAACTTGAAAAAGTTAGTTTTTTTTATTTAGTTAATTGAGGTAATTTTTCTTTTTTAGAAATACGTAATACAAATCTAAAATTATATATGATAAAAAAAATCATATAAATGATAAAGATCCATCGGTAAAATAAAATATATATATCAGCAGAACGGAAACCTTGATTATACTTCATGGTTTTTAATAATAAATCGTTAAAAAGAGAAGAAAAAGAAGTTAAAAAATCAGGTGGCTTCGAAATGCTTGCAAAAGAAGTTAAAATGTTTAAAATTTCATTAATTAAAAAAACCATCATTAGGAAAACTAAGGGAGTAACTACTAAATTAATAAATATAATAATTTCGGCCAAGTTTGATATGTTGTTTTTTCGTTATTTTCTGCAAGCACCACTTTTTTAACAGGCGCTTTTCTTGTTTTTTTAAACTCTTCTTTTTTAATATTTTTTTAAATAAAATCAAGTTCAAATAATCTTTCGCAATAAGAAGTCTCTTCTTTCGTCTTATATCAATATATCAATTTTTAACGTTATTTCTTTTTT
>NZ_AKIM01000042.1:0-1454 GCF_000300695.1 Italian clover phyllody phytoplasma str. MA1 | reverse complement strand
CAAAAATGTTTTTTAGACCCATACATTACTTATGAAGAGGCTAAAAATAAAATCATAGTCGATTTAGCTATTTATTTTTTTGGAGAAGACAAAGTAGAAATAATTGATTAAAATTATTGCTTTTTAACTAATATATTAAACCTTTTACATGTATAATAACATTAAAATACCCCCAAACACGCGCATATACCCCTAAATTTTGCGATTTTATTTTTCGCAAATTTGGGGATTTTTATTTTTATAACAAAAAACCAAATAAAAAGGAGAAAAAATGAAAAACGAAACAAATCAAGGAATCATTAGGGGTGGTTGGGAAACAAAATCAACACCTAACGACTTAGTTCAAATCAAAAACTTTTTACAAATATTAAAAGGAGAATTATTAAATATTACAATTGTTTCTCATTCTAAAAAGAAAAATTCCTATCAACAAGCAAACTACCGCCCAAAAAACCAAACTCTATTTGTAGACCCACAAATCTTAGATGAAATAAAAAAGTATAGAATAAAAATAATCAAAACTCACTCTCCCGAAAACAATAATAATAATCAAACCCTAACCAACCCCATATCACCCCCAAAATGCCAAAATAATACCCTTAAAACACATTTCCCTATCTTCCAAATTAATTATCTCAACGAACAAAAAGACTACATTAAAGAATTAATAAGTAAGATACCCATAGACAAACTAGACACTTTGAAATTATATAAATTAGATGATAAAAAAGTAGATAAATATAACAATCCTATAAAAACAAATTATAAAAAAGGATTAAATGTTATTTATTATCAATTGGAAGATTTAAAACACATCAAATTATTTTTAACCAAAAATAAACAAGGCTATCGGGTTAAAAAAATACATCCCATGTATAAATATATATCCAAAATCAAATAAACACTTCACTAACAGTTTTATAACACTTCACTAACAGTTTTATAACACTTCACTAACAGTTTTATAACACTTCACTAACAGTTTTATAACACTTTCAATATCTAAAATACTTTAAAAAACCAAACCTTTTTAAGGAGTGATATTTTATATATTATATCGATAATGATAATGATACTCGATATTTGATATTATCGTTGTATCTTTTATCTATCATTATTATTTTTCGATATATAAATAACTCCCTTTTTCCCTTTCCATTATTAAAAGAGAGATGTTTTAAAAATTAACCAACACCATCCCCTAACGCGCTGAAGCGCTAACAACAATTATAAGCAAAAACAAACAAAAGAAAAAGAAAAATAAAAATCCCCCAGTTGCGCGCGACCCCCTTTTTCAATAAATATAATCATTTGGAGTTATAATGGTTATGTATATGATATAAAAAAAGGAAACGATATTTAAATCATGAAAAATAAAAAAATAAATGACAAAAAAACTGAAATATTAAAACAAAAAAATAAATTATTACAAACTCTAATGAAAAAAAATAAAA
>NZ_AKIM01000041.1:0-1926 GCF_000300695.1 Italian clover phyllody phytoplasma str. MA1 | reverse complement strand
AACAGCTTTTTAAAAACAGAGGAAAAAAATGAAAAAAATTATTATAGCAGGCAATTGGAAATTACACAAAAACAAAGATGAATCTTTGAATTATATTTTTCAAGTGAACGACAAAGTACCTAATAAAAATGAAGTAGAAACAATTATTTTTCCACAAATTACTTTATTAGATACTTTAACACAAATAGAAGGTAAAAATTTAAGAATTGGCGCTCAAAACGTTTTTTATCAAAATGAAGGTGCCTTTACAGGAGAGATTTCTCCTCAAAATATTAAATCTTTAGGCGTTACATATGTTTTAATCGGACACAGCGAAAGAAGAATCCTTTCCCAAGAAACGGATGAAATAGTTAATTTAAAACTTTTAGCTGTTTTAGAACAACAAATGCGTTCTTTGGTTTGTTTAGGGGAAAGTTTAGAAGTAAAAGAAAAAAACGAAACTCAAAGATATTTAAATAACCAATTAGAAACTATTTTTCAAAATGTAGCCAGCGAGTCTTTAAAAGATATTACTTTAGCTTATGAGCCAATTTGGGCTATTAACACTGGTAAAAGTGCTACACCAGAAGATGCTAATTACAACATTGGTCAAATAAGAAAGAAAATCGCTACTATGTATGACGAAGAAGCGGCTCAAAAAGTTAACATTATTTACGGCGGATCCGTTAACGTTTCTAATGTGGAAGCTTTTTTACAACAAAAAGAAATTAACGGTATTTTAGCCGGTAATAGTTCTTTAAAATATGAAAATTTTTTATTTTTTACAGAAATAGCGAAAAAATATACACAAGAATAAGATAAATATTTTTTATTAATTGATTTTTGAGAAAGAAGAAATAATTGCGAAAAGAAGGTTTCAAAAATATGTTGCAACCAAAATGGTTAAAAAATCTGAATTCAGAACAATTAAAAGCAGTTACTTATCCTGATCGTTCTCTTTTTGTTCTAGCAGGTCCAGGCACTGGCAAAACCAAAACACTTACTAATAGAATAGCCTATTTACTGGAACAAAAAAACGTTAAGAGTGAAAATATTTTAGCAATTACTTTTACTAATAATGCTGCTAAAGAAATAAAAAAAATCTAAAAAAAATAGTTAATACTGAATTTTATAATTTGACTATTAAAACTTTTAATGCTTTAAGTACCCAAATTTTAAGAAAATATATCGATAAACTTAATTTTGGAATGGACTCCTCTTTTGCTATCATTAGCGAAAACGAAGGACAATCTATTATTAAAGAAAATATGAAAAAATTGGGTATTGATAAAGATTCATATAAAGTATTGGAAATTCAAAGTTATATTTCGAAAATTAAAAAAAAAATTGCTAAAAAAGAAATTGTTAATAATATCCTGACTAATAAGACGGATGATCTTTTGTTAAAAAAAGAATATAACGAAATAAATTTTATTTCCCCGGAAATGAAACAAATTTATGATGAGTATTGTCGTTTTTTCAAAACTAATAATTTAGTCGATTGTGATGATTTAATTATTTATTCTTATCAATTATTAAAAAATAACCCTTCGGTAGCTTCTTTTTATCAGAAAAAATTCGCTTATCTTTTGGTAGATGAATTTCAAGATATAGATTTAATTCAATATAAATTAATCAAAATTATCGGCAAAAAGAGTGTTATTTTTTTAGCGGGAGATCCGAACCAAACGATTTATCGTTTTAAAGATAAAGATGTTATATGCCAAATGTTGTTTGAAAAAGATTTTAACGCTGATATTTATACTTTAAAAGCTAATTATCGATCAACTCAAAATATTTTAAGTAAAGCTAATATGTTAATTGGTCATAATTATGAATCTCAACCAGATCCACCTGAGGTGTTCCGTTTTTTCATACAACTTTTTATTTTAAAATGACTCTTTAAGACTAAAAATTAATAGATAATTTCCTATCTTTTCAAACTAA
>NZ_AKIM01000040.1:0-1741 GCF_000300695.1 Italian clover phyllody phytoplasma str. MA1 | reverse complement strand
GTATCTTAACGACATCGATCGCGACTTAGCCAAACTTGATGCTGACCAAAAAGACTACCAAAAGAAAATAGAAGAATATAAAAATAAGTTACAATCTGACGAAATCTTTAAAGAATACAAACAATCAAGAAAAGTAGTTAAAGAAATCGCACAAGAAGAAAAATCCACAATCGATGAATATCGAAAAATCATTAAAGAATTAAATCACAAAAGAGACGAAATAGAAGATATTGATAAATTACGCATTGATAAATTTGCATTAGAAACGGACAAATTAGAATTCAAAATAAAATAAAGAGATATAATAAGAGAAGAAATTCGTCAACAAAATCCCAACTATGCTCGCACTCAACAACGTCTTAAAGACAAACGTCAAACTAAAATCCCTGAAATTGTTATGATTTCTAATGAATAAAACTTTTTTTAAACATTTAATTCATAAAAATTGTATAATAGTGTTATATTCAAATTTCAATATTTGATAATAATCACTATTATCAGAAGGGAAATGAAATTGATGAATACTATTAATTTTTTCAAAAAACATTTAGTAGCTATTATTATTATTACTTTTCTTATTGGATCAGTCATTATTGGTTTTTATCAAGGAAGAAACGAAATTAAAAAAGAAAAAGAAGAATTATTTTCACCAGAAGAAGAAATAGAAAATGATGATTCAAAATTTAGTTCTTCTAGAACTAAACGAGAAACTGAAAAACCTAAATTCGCCATTACTGAATCTCGTTTTGACCAAATCAAAACTTATGTGTTTTCGGAAACCGACGATAAAACTTTATTACCCAATGATCTTTCTGAACAAGAAAAAAATGAAATTAAAGAAATAAGAAAATGTCGGAAACAAACTTTAGGATTTTTAGAGAAGGACAAAGATGAAATTAATGAAAAAAATAAAGAATGTGATAATTTTAAAAATCAACTGCAACCATTATATCCTCAAATCGAAACATTAAAAAATCAATTAACACCATTGGAACAAGATAAAGAAAATAAAATAAAACAAAGAGATAATTTAAGAAATATTGGATCAAATTGGGAAAATCATCCACAAAATTCTGAACTAACCCAAATAAACAAAGAAATATCATCGTTAGTCGGTCAAATTTCACATCTTAATTCTCAAATAAAAAAATTAGAAGCTACCCAAGAAATGTACGAAGGAATGTTATCAGGAGCTGAAAATTTCAAAAAAATGTTAGAAGAACAATATGAAGACGTCCAAAAACAATATAAAGATAATATTTTATCTGAACTTAACTCCCTCTACCAAATCACCTCAGCTGAGGGATAAATAAAAAAGGAGTTATAAATTAATGTTTAAAATTAAATATAATTTATTATTTTCAAATATATTTGTATTTATTGGTTTAAGTTTATTTTTAATTACTAATAATAATTCCATTATGGCTGCACCTAAAAAAAATCATGGAAAAGATATAATTTCATCAAAAGAAGAAGCTAAAAAAGATGTAAAAAATTTTTATGAATTATATAATACTCTTGAAAATTATTCAGAAGAAGACAGAAATAAAATTATTCAAATGTTATCAAACCCAGAAATAACAAAAATATTAGAAGACAAAGCTAAAGAAGAAAGAACAGAAAGAAACAAAAATCTAGAAAAAGGTTCTTCTTCTAAAAAATCTGATGATGATCAATCTAAAAAATAATTTCATATAAATATCTTATACTTTACAAAGGCCCTTTCAAGTATATAGTAGGT
>NZ_AKIM01000039.1:0-2309 GCF_000300695.1 Italian clover phyllody phytoplasma str. MA1 | reverse complement strand
CCTTTTAATTTAAAAAAATTTGTTATTAATAAAAAAAATAAATAAACATTTTTTCAAGCTTTATTGGATTACTCTTTAATCCCTTTTTTGAATCAAAAAAGCAGGAAACGCTTTGTATAAAGTTAAAAGATGTTTAAAATTGTTTTTTTCTAAAAAATAATGATATCTTATAAAATATGTTCTTCGTAAAAATCATACATTTTATCATCTTCTATATGAGGAGAAACAATATTAGCTGCTGCTTTTAATTTAGGATATAAACTATTTCCCATCGCAATACCGATATCAGCCGCTTCTAACATTTCAATATCGTTAGAACCGTCTCCCATACAAATCAATTGATGATCAGGATATTTTTCTTTAATTTTTTTAATTCCGTAGTACTTATTAACGCCTTTAACGGTTAAATCGATATGATTTTTCCATACACAAATATTGAAATAATCTAGATCTTTAAATAAAGGGGCGAATTTGTCTTTATCTACTCCTACCACGATTAAAAGATAAATTCTTTCTTTTAAGTAAAATTGGTTATCAATTTCAAAATCTAAATTTTTCTTATATTCTTGGACTAGGTTAATATCGCCTTTATTCTCATCAAAATATAAACCCGCTTCATTAATTCCTATACTAGTAACCATCATTTGATAGTTTTGAATTCTTTTATGAACTTCTTCAATATGTTCTGTAGGAATGGGAGATTCGTCTATAATTTTGCCATCAGAAATAGTTAAAGAACCGTTCATCAAAACAAAATATTTAAATAACGGTAATAATTCTTCAATAGCGTTTAAATTACGGTAATTTCTACCTGTTGCTATTCCTAAAATAGTATTAGGTATTTGAGATAATTTTAAAATTAATTTTTTGGTTTGTGGTAAAATGGCTTTTTTCTTATTACTATATAAAGTTTCATCGATATCGAAAAAAAATAATCTCTTTTTAATAGTTAACACCTCTTTTTCTTATCTTAAATAAATATAACAATTACTTATTATTATATCAAAAAAAAGATCATTTGGAAAAAGAAAGAAAGGATTAGAAAATATAAAAAGCAAAGAAAGGACCTTATTCTTGTGAAATTATGTTTAGCAAAAGGTGCTTAATAGGATATTAGCAATCAATCCTTATTTATCGGATAAGTTGAATAATAGTTATATATATGTGTGTTGATTATCAATAGGTTTGTTATGTAAGTGATCCAGATCGTTAAAGGAATATAACCAAGGATCTTCATTATGGTTTTGCTTGCTTAAATCAAAAGCAGTTCTGTTGCCATATAAATTAATCACTAAATCGATCACTTGTTTATGTTGAATTTATCTGTTTTTATTCATTTTATAATTAATTACTTTTTATTATTTTGTTAATTTTCAAAGATAAACACTATTTTCTTTTAGTGAGACCTAAACATTTTAAAATTCTTAAAATAATATTAACAAAGGCAAAAAAATTGAAAATACATTCATAAACATGAGACTAATAATAATATATTCATATTTTTTAGGAAATTCGTCTTGAACAAAAGTATCCAGACTTTCTAAATGAAGAACCCACATAAAACTTCCCAAAACTATTTGAAAACAAAAGAAAAATAAATGTATTATCATTATTAAGGTACTTGTTAAATTTATATCATTATTATTAAAAATTTGAAATGAAGTAATAAAAATACCACTTATATAAAAAATTATAAACATAATTTCAGTAATATAACGGAATTTGGGAGAAATTTTCAATTTATCAACATAATATAAATAAGATATAAAAATAATTATTAAAAAAGAAGCAAGAAATGGTATTAAAAATAAAAACAAAAATAAATTATTCAAAATAAAATTATTCTTAAGAAAGGCGCAATTTAAAATAAACAACAAACCTGCTTCAATAAAACCACACAAAAGAGCCAATAAAAAAGTTGTATACTTAAGTAAGGGGATGTAAAAATAAAAACTTATTGACCATAATATACCGAAAACAACAACAGATATCCATAAAGTCCAAAATATTTTTTTTTGTACGTCATCAAGATGTTCTTTGGCTTCTGACTCTTTTTCTTTGCCTTTTTGTTTTTGTAAATTATTGCGTTGTGAGTTTAATTCTTTTATCTCATTACGAAGTTCGTTTTTTCGAACTTCATTTTTTTCCTCTTTTAAATCTTTTCTTTTTGACTTTATTTCCTTTATAATATTTTCTTTTTTATTTTCAATTTCATAATAACGATATAAAAAAAATTTATCTATTTTATCTGTTTCCTGAAAGAAATAATAAAAAAACCACTTAATAAACTGGTAATTATTAAAAAAAAT
>NZ_AKIM01000038.1:0-2809 GCF_000300695.1 Italian clover phyllody phytoplasma str. MA1 | reverse complement strand
GTCATTCAGTACCATTTCTTTGGGGCTCACCCGATGCAGATAAAGTTGTTATTAAAGAAAATGAAAAAAATATTTCAGAAGACAATGATAAAACAGTTCAAAAATTAAATTCAGAATTAAAACGTTTAAATAAATTTAATAATGAGAAATTGTATCGTTTAAAATTAAATAATGAATATAATAAAGATTTCGAAAAATTAATTAATAATGAAAAAACATATTTAAATAATGATGTAATCCAAATTTGTGAAGAAGCAGATAAAATTGAACAAAAATTAATTCAAAATGATTCACAAATATCTCAATTACAACAATCTTCAGATAATATATCTTTAATTGTTTCTGAAAATAAAAATAATATGATTGATATTTTTGAGAAAATTAACAAAAGTAATTATAATTTCAAATCTATTATTAAAGAATTACAACAAAAAATAAATGAAATAAAAAATGTTTTAATAAACAAACACGAAAAGGTTTTTATTAAATTTGATTTTCAAACACAAACATCGCTAACAAATGACCAAATAAAATTAAATGAACAATTATCTGGTTTAATAAATTTATTAAATAATGAATCAAATAATATAAATATTGTTGATAATGTAACAAATGAAATAAAACAAATAAAAGAATACGAAGATGTTTTTAAAACATATGATAATATTGATAATGTAAGATTAACAAATGAAATATTAGTTAAAATAGAAGAAATAAAAAAAGATTTAAAAAAACAATATAATAATGTTAATGATAACTTTGTCAAGAAAATAGGAACATTAGAAGGCCAAATTGGCAAAATACAAATAGACTTAGAAAAAGAATTAAATTCGGTATTTCAGCAAATAAAAGAAAAAAAAGACACATTTGAATGTATTAAAGATGAAATTAGAAATCAATCAAAAAAATTAGAAGAAAAATTAGAACAAAAATTAGAAGAAGATATAATGTCAAATGTGCAAAAAAGTATTAAAGAAAATATTCAAAAATTGTATAAAGAGGATTCATGTAATTCATTAACTTATCCATTTGTACGAATAAATAATTATGATAATAATCCAAAAAGAATAACAGCTATACATGAATCAGGACATACTTTAACTTTTTTATATCATCTTAAAAAATGTCCGCAAAATGAAGAAGAAACAGTAGAAAATATACAAAATAAAATAAAACAATTTATAAATAAAGTTACAATTAAACCGGATTCAGATGAAGGATATGAAGGATGTTTTTTTCATAAACAATATGGAGACGCCATATGTTCTATTCAAGTGAATTTAGCAGGTTTAGTTGCAGAATGTTTTATAAAAAATCATTCGATTGAAGGTAAAACTGGATTTTATTCAGATTTTAATCATGCAAGAGTTAATTTACAATCAATAAAAGAAAAACAACCAGACAATCAACAATTCAGAAAACATATTGCTGAAGTAGAAAAGATTATTTTCCAAAACAACAAAGTTTTAATACAGTTGTGTAACGAATTATTAGAAAAAGAAACATTATCTTCAGAAAAAGATTTAGATTTTTTTACAACATTATATACACAAATCAAATGATTTATTATACAAAAATAAAAAAATCTAAAAAAAGAACAAAAACAAGATTAACAAATTCAATAAAAAATATACGATATTATTGAGTCAATCTAGTTATTATTAAATAACCTTAATTAAAAATATTTATTGCACTCTAAAAGTTAAGGCAACTTTTTACTTTTTAAAAATTCTTTAAGACTAACTTAAAAGTTAGTCTTTTTTTCTTTTATGGATCCCACTGCTGCGACCGATTATTTGGACTCCTATTCAAAAAAAATAAAACAAACTATACTAATCCTTACATTAATATATATAGCGGATTTTTTAAAAAAAAGTGCCACTTTTTTGAAATTTTATTTAACTTTTATTTACTTTGGTTTTGACTACTGCAAATAAGGAATCTTTGGCGCCCAGACCTCTGTTGTAGTTTGTTTGATTTAATTGACCATATTTATCTTTTTTATTTGAATCGAGTTTATGTAATTATAAGGTGTCTAATTTGTGAAGATTAATTTTGCCGATTAATTTTTTGATGGCGTTTTTAGATTCATTTCGATAATTAATTTTAAAGATCTTATAATGGGTTTTAATGGGGGGGTAAATCTGAAAGTAATTTTGTATTACTAGAAGAGAAATTTTCATTATTTAAGGTTTTTTTTTGTTTAATTTCGTCCAAGATTTGCGGATCAACGAAGATAGTATGTTTTTTAGGGCGATAATTGGCTTTTTGGTATTTTTTTTTATTTTTAGTGTGGTTTATAATATTCAGGTTAATCAATTCTTGTCCTAAAGTTTGAAGAAATTGTTTGATTTATCGTGATAGATTCAACGCGTTTGGCGTTCCAACAACATTTAACTTTAATTATAATAATATTTATTTACTATAATTAAACATTGTTTAAACAAACCGACAAATACCCTTTTTTAATGGATTTTAGAAAAAATAATTAGAATAAAAAAACAATAATACGTTTTTATAGCCTTAAAGTAATGTTTTTAACCCTTTAAAAAGAAAAATTATATATAAACATCAACTTTGTTTTTAAATAGGTGAAAAAGGTAAAAAAACAATCTTTTTCTAAAAAATAAAAAATATTTTTCCTTTTCTTTTTGGAAAAATAATATTTAATTTCAAGATATAAGGATTTTGCTTTAATCTTTTTATTGGTTTACATAATATACATTATAGGAACCAATTAATATGAAAAAATAACGATTTTTAGTTACTTTTTTTATATTAATTTTATATTTTTAAAATGAAAAAGATT
>NZ_AKIM01000037.1:0-2531 GCF_000300695.1 Italian clover phyllody phytoplasma str. MA1 | reverse complement strand
AAAACCTCAATTTCAAAAACAGAAGAATTTTATCATATCTTCGAAAAGACTTTAATAGAATCAATTACTACTAATGAAGAAGTAGTTTTATCACCTCAAATCGGTAAATTCCAATTAAAACCAAGAAAAGCCTACATCGGTAGAAACCCTAAAACAAAGAAAAAATTAAAAATTCCTGCCAAAACAGTAGTCGCTTTTAAACTTTCAAAATCCATTAAAGATAAAGTGAAAGAACTAAAATTAAAATAAATTCAAAGGAGAACCAATATGTCAAAAATAATTATCAAAAAAACTAAAAATAAATCAAAAAACCAAGAAAAAACCAATAACAATGTACCAAAAACAACAACAAAGGAAACCAAAATTTTAACAATCAAAAAATTACCTTTTTTACAAAAAATCACTTATATTATTATCATTTTAAATTCACTTTTATCTTTATTAGCTCTTTACTATGAAAACAAAATTCCTTGGTTTACCACGGAAATTAAAAACTTTATCAATATCATTAAATCAATTATCCCAGGAGGAAAATAATTATGAAAATTCAAACTAAAAATAAAATTTTTACCACTTTAGTGGTTTTGATCAGTTTATTTTTACCATTGCTTCTATTTATGCTTTAACTAATTACTTTTCTAAACAAAGAAAAGAAAAAATTCAATTAATGACAGATATTCCTCTATTTAACGTGGAAAGAGTAGGCGGAAATAACGAAGATAAAGCTATTATACCACTTCCACTTCCAAATTTAAACCCTACAAAATACGCTCACACGATTTCATTCGATCATAAAGCAACTCTTAACTCCAACGGAATGGATATTAATACTCCATTATATTTAAAATTAAAAATGACATATGACACACATAACACTTTTGCCAATCCATCAAACTTTTTTTTACACGAAGTTAAAGTAAATAACGCAACTTACAATGATACTAAACGCCCACAAATGATCTTTAACAAAAAAGGCTTAGGACAACTTAACATCCAAATTAGCATCGAACAAAAAGAAATCATTACTAATAAAAACCCTCAATTAGAGTTAATTTGTGATTACGAATTAGTCGATTCTCAAGGCACAGCTTATAGCGGCAGCAGTCAAACAATCGAAAATAAAATTACTAATTTATCATAATAAAACATCAAAAGACCAATTAATGATTGGTCTTTTTTGTTAGAAAGGAACTAAGATGACTATCAAAAAGAAATCAAATAAAAATTCAACTAATTTAATCATAATCATCATAACATCTATGATCTTATTTTTAGGAACTTATGTATGGATTCACCATCAAACTTTAACTGAAACCGAAACAAACCTCATAACCCATCATAAAAAATTAGAAATCCAAAATAAAAATCTCCAAGAAATAAAAGACAAACTCCGACAAAACAAAGATATAATTCAAAACCAAATCACCAATACAAATAAAGAAACACAAAAAGAAACAAACTTTCATCCGTCTAACAATCAAAAATTTCCTTCTTTTGATCAATTAATCGGTTTCAAAGAAGAAAAACAAGCTGTAGAAAGTTTTGTTGATTACCTTAACAAAAAAGAAAACTACAACAATATTGGTGAGGTAGATTCGCCCTTAGGCATCTTAATGTATGGTTGTCCAGGAACAGGTAAAACCACTTTAGCGAGAGCCTTAGCCAAAGAAACAAATTTACCTTTCTTCGAAGTAAGTAGTGCTATTTTTTCACAACAATATTGTGGAATAGCGCCTCAAATGGTTAAAGATTTATTTGAAACAGCTAGAGAAGAATCAGACAAAAACAACGGTGCCATTATCTTTTTAGATGAATGCGAAACCATTTTTACTGATTTAGGAACATTAAAAGCTGGTTCAGAAATCGCCAATGTGGTAAACCAATTCAAAACCGAAATGACCTCTTTTGAAAATAATCATGAAAAACCTATTTTCATTATTGGTGCTACAAACCACATCAACCAAATTGATGAAGCCATCAAATCAAGATTTACTTACAACATCGAAGTAAAACCTGGTAATAAAGAAGAAAGAAAAGCCTTTTTAGAATTCTTAATCAACAAACGTAAAAATCCTTACAACGACGAAGCGAAACAATATTTATACGAAGTAATTAACGAATCTTTAGAGAAATTACCAGTTAACCAAGAATTCAAAAAAGCGAATCGCACTCTAGAAAACCTGTTAAAAACAACTGTCACCATCTTCGCCAAAAAACGAGGTCAAGGCGAAACTAGAAGAAATGAAATCAATAAAGAAGACTTAAAACAAGCTTACAAAATGATAATCTCACAAGATGACACCATTTAAACACTATCGAATAAAAAATTAAAAAGAAAGGAGGTAAACAGTTATGAAAACACCTTTAGACCTAATTAAAACTTATCTAACCTTTAAATCTTATTTTACTTGGTTTTTCATGACTACCACTGTCTTCGGTATTTTCTTTTTCTTCAAAAGGAAACTTTTCACCAATCAAACAAACAAAACATCAACTTGGAAAGGCTATTTAACTTCCTTTTTAATTATTAT
>NZ_AKIM01000036.1:0-2117 GCF_000300695.1 Italian clover phyllody phytoplasma str. MA1 | reverse complement strand
ATTTCTTCTTGAATTTTAGTTAATTCATTATTTTTATAAATTGGTTTTCCTTGAGTTTGTAATTGTGTTTTTTTTGTTTGTGCTTCTAATTTTAATTTATCTATTTCTTTGTTTTTAACTTCTAATTGTTGTTCTAATTGTTCTTTTTGAGATTTTAATGATGGGTATTGAGATTTTATTGAGTTAATTTGATTGTGGTGTTCGTTGATTATATTTGGATATTCATTAATTACATCTTGTTCTTTTTTTAACAAATTTAACGACAATTTCCAACTGTTTTTTATTTCTTCAATTTCATTTTTTTCTTGTTCAGAAAGATCATTAAGTAATAAAGTTTGATTTTTGTTTTCCGACAATACATAAGATTTGATTTGGTCAAAACGAGCTTCAGTAATGGTGAATTTAGGTTTTTCAGTTGTTCGTTTAGGTCTAGAAGAACTCAATTTTGAATCATCATTTTTTATTTCTTCTTGTTCTTCTTCTTGTTGTTCTTCTTGTTTTAAAGAATTATTGGTATTGGTCTTGTAATAAATACCAATACCAACAATAACTGCGATAATAATGATTATAATTGCTAAATGTTTTTGAAAAAAATTATTATTATTATTCATTAAATTGAATTGCCCTTCTGATAATAGTGATTATTATCAAATATTTAAATTTGAATATAACACTATTATACAATTTTATGAATTAATTTGTTTAAAAAAAGTTTTATTTATTAGGGTTTCTTAAGTGTTTCAAGAAATTTAGTTTGTAATTTTTCTTTGTAGCGTTTTTGAGCGCGAGCATAATTTGGAGATTTTTCTTTTAATTCTTCTTTTGCGGCTTCGATTTCTACGTTTTTGTCTTCTAGTTTTTGATTTAAAACACTGTGGGTTTTGTATAATTCATTAGTATTTAAAACTTCGTTTCTTTTTCTTATTAATTCGTTAGTAATTTTTTCATATTCTTCAATTATAGATTCTTCTTCGTTTTCGATTTTTGTAACTACTTTTCTTGATTGGCCGATTTCCTCTTTAATTTTATCGGATTGCAATTTATTTTGATATTCTTCTATTTTCTTTTCGTAGTCTTTGTAGTCAGCGTCTAGTTTGGCTAAGTCGCGGTCGATACGAGAACAAATAGAATCATAAGTTTCTTTTGACATCATTTTAGGGGTTTCATCTTCGTTAAAAAATAATTCTTTACCTAAATTAACTACTCGATGAGTTTCGTGAATTGCTATTCCTACTTTGGCAATGGCGCCAGCTGTTTTTTTAGTTAAACCACTACCAACTGCTTTTAAGAAACCACGTCCTCCAAAAGCATCCATATAAAGTTCTGCACCTTGAAAAAGCGCATTACGGAGGTTACCAAAACTAAATTCATGTTTTTTATCCCAGTCATCTAAAGCAGTTTTAGATGCATGTGCAGCTTTAAGTAAAATGTTTAATTGTTCTCTTTCTGCGCCGATAGTTGTTTTTTTGGCAATAATTTCATCGATGTTTTTTTGGATTTCGTTACGACGTTCTTCTACGAATTTAATTTGTTTGAATAATGCTTTATCTCCATCTTTTAAATCTTTATATCGTTCTTCTAAAGTTTTTTTGTAATCTTCAGCTCTTGTTAAAATATTTTCATACATTTTTTGGTCAGCTTCTAAATTTCCGATTTCAACTCTAATTTTTCCAATTTTGCCAACTATTTCAATTATTTCGGTTTGTAATTTTTCGATTTCGGCTTTTAGTCTAATTTTAGCATCTGGCGAAGCTAGTTTTTCTTCTTCTTGTTTTTTGGCGATTTCTTTTTCTTTATCGCTTAATTCTTGTTCTTTTTGTTTTAGTTGTTCTTTTAATTCAGAAATATTTTTTTCATTTTCTTGTTTTTGAGTTTTGATATCGGTTATTTTTTGTTCGATTTGTTCTAAAAGTTTTTTGATTTTTTCTTTTTGTTCTTGGTTAAGTTCTTGTTTTTCGTATAACGTTTTTAATTCTTTTTCACATTTCTTTAATTCACCTTCCCAATCGGATTTGAGTCCTTTGTAATCATTAATGGTTTGGTCGTATTTGTCAATAGCTTTATCGATTTCATTGATTAATTGCCCGACATATTTAGAGGATGGTTCTTTTGGTTTA
>NZ_AKIM01000035.1:0-1590 GCF_000300695.1 Italian clover phyllody phytoplasma str. MA1 | reverse complement strand
AAAAATGAAAAAACTATCGTTCTGTATCAAATTGATTATAAAGAAATCAAAATAGAAAGTTTGTTCGTTTTAGAAGTTGACGGAAGAATGAAGTCATTTTCTATACACGATCCTAATTTATTAAAAGAATATATTAGAAACATCACCTTTATCAAAGATATTTTCTATGACGTTAAAGTGAATAAAACGGATGGAGGTGAGGTCATTTTATTATCAAGAAAAAATAGATCAAGTGATTAAGGACATCCTTGGTTCTGATAAAAAAACTTTTTAAAATTTAAATAAAGAATAACAAGAATAAGCTTTGAAGGAATTTGATAAATTATTCATTGAATTTTTTATTAAAAACCCTCAAGCCAACAACTCAAACAAAAATTGACTTTAAATATCCAATTACTTTCATTCCCAAAGAGGAACTTTTCCATAAGTTCCTCTTTTTATTAAAAAAAAGTAAAGATTAAAATAAATCATTTAAAGAAAAATTATTTATAATTTAAGATACTAAGAAATAAAAAAAAGAAAATAAAAAAGCAGGTTTATATAATGGAAAGAATACAAAAAATTTTAGCTAACTCTAATATCGCTTCTAGAAGAAAAGCCGAATTATTAATTTTAGCTAAAAGAGTAAAAGTTAACGGTAAGATAGTGACTACCTTAGGTACTAAAGTATCTCCAAAAGATGTTATTTTAGTAGATGATAAACATATTAAACAAGCGCCATATCTTTATTTTTTACTCCATAAACCTAGTGGTTATATCACTAGTGTTCAAGATGATAAAAAAAGACCTATTGTGCTTGATTTAATTAAAGAAGATCATCAACAAAGACTTTATCCTGTCGGCAGACTTGATTTCAAAACAGAAGGTTTATTGATTATTACTAATGACGGAGAATTAACCCAAAAATTAACTCATCCTTCTTCTTTGGTTCCTAAAGAGTATCATGTCCAAATAAACCTTTTTTTAACTTTTTCAGAATTAAAAAAGTTAAAAAAAGGGATTATCATTGATCATAATTATTTATCTATTCCTCAAGAAGTTCATCTTTTAAAACAAACCAAAAAACCTTTACCTTCTACTTGGTTATCGATCACGATTTCTGAAGGAAAAAACCGTCAAATTAGAAAAATGATGGAAGAAATGGGTTTTGAAGTTTTAAAACTAAAGCGTTATAGATATGATTTTCTGACCTTAGATCATTTGCCTAAAGGAAAATACCGTTCTTTAACCAGAGCTGAAGTTAAACAATTATTAAGAAGAGAAAATTGATAAAAGAAAAAAAAGCCATATCATGGTTTTAATACTAAAGCTAAACCTAATTGTTATAATTTTGGATAAAAAGCCAATTTTTTAAGTTTTTTCACTGTTGCCGAAGGCGGTAATACCATTTGATAACCAAATAGTTTAGTTTTTTTTATGTTTCAATTCAGGTTTTTTTATAATTGGTACAACAATTATTAATATAAAAAAATAATCCGATATAATTGATTTGATTTTATGTATGATTTTTTATATTAATTTTTTTAATATTTTTTTTAATAATTTTCTGTTTCTAAATATTTTGTTTTTTAAAATTAATAAAGTATATTT
>NZ_AKIM01000034.1:0-4343 GCF_000300695.1 Italian clover phyllody phytoplasma str. MA1 | reverse complement strand
TTTTTATTTTTTCATAGAAGTCCAATAATTAAGACCAATAAGAAAAAGAAAGGCTTTTTTAAAGGACTTTATTGCTTCATAAAAAAATATGCTAATAATATAATAATAACATAATTCCCTCCATTAATTAATAATTAGTTAAGTAAATTTAACACAATAAAAGATTATTATATCTTCTCATAAAAATCATCTGATAACAAGTCCTAAAATTCTTTTAAAAAAAAGTTCTCTAGGTTTCTTTTTCTCTTTTGAAAAAGATCAATTCTGCTTGAAAAACGCTTTAAAATGGTTTTTTTATCTTTTTTGGGCCCTCTTTTTTCATATTTCCATTATATCAAAAATGGTAATTTTTTCATCTTTTTCTCGTTGGGAAGAACGACATTAACCCAGCTAAGACTTTTTTTATATAATTAATTTTAATGATTTATATATATAAATCATTAAAATTAATTATATAAATGGCAATAATCGTGACACAAAAAAATAGTATATTTGGAAAATTTTATCTTATTAGGTATTTCAATATTTTACGCTATTATATTAGCTATTGACAATTTCAATAAAAAAGATGAAAACAAAACGGATATAAGCAATACAACCTAGTGAAAATAAAGGGAAAACAGAATGGAAGTGGTTCTGATAGTGGAACTGGAACAGACAACAACCAAGGCCATAATGCTTCGCAAGTTAATCCATTCACCGTACGAGAAAGTTTCCAAGCATAAGGCGATTCTAAGGTTTACGATTCTGTAAATAAGGACAACATTATAGATTTTATTTACACTATTAAGCCTAGTCGGTTATCTCGAAGTCTATCGACTTCACAAATAAACAGAGGCTATCATCGTCTGTTTCTCATCTACGACTTATCACCTACTCTTTCGAGTTGATTAATATATTACTCCGTTTTGTGCGTTTAGGTCTGTTGCAGGACTTATCTATGAGAATAGTGCTTCTTGCGTTGTTCTCTTGGGCATTAACTTCACCTCAATCCGCTTTTATCCTCTGTTGTAATCTGCTATTCTTTCGTTTAGCCAACCGAGGATATGAAGTACGTCATTATCAGACGTTGTAGTTTGTTAAACTACTTTAAATAAGGTATCTTTGGCTCCCTTAATGAAATAGTAAATAACGACATAAACTAAATGATTAATTTCAACAAGCCATATTCCACCTCCATTTTATTTTTTTTGCTTTTTTTAGCATAAAAAACACTAAATACAATAGGCATAATAATATATTCTAAATAATAAAATAAGTAATAAACATATCTAGAATCGATCGGGTAATATTTATTTTTATCTTCTAAAAAGTAATTAAACAGTAACGCATTAATTAAAAGGTCAATTAAAGTGATAAAACTTAAATAATGATAAAGGGGTTCTTTTTCATTTGAGTAAAAAACAAAATAACCACTATTAAAATTAATAAATTGCTTTGTCTTGAAAGAATAGGTGCTAAGTGGATTCCCCCCACTTATTTTTTTTATATTTATTTATAAAATTTTATAAATAAAAAAAAGGAGTTTGTAATGGCAAGAAGAAGATTTAGAAGTTATATTCGTAGAAGTAGAAGACGTAAATTAACTTTTGGAAAATTTTTAATGTCTTGGCTTTTACCTTCAATAGGTGTTGTTATGATTGTTTTAATTTTGTTAGCACATTTTGGTTATATAACTATCAGTAAATAAAATAAAGGAGATTTCAAATATGTCTTTAAAACAATTTTTAATTTTGGTTGCTATTAGTTGTATATGTATTTTTGTAATCTATAAATTAGGTTATATTGCGCCAGTAGCTGAAAAAGTTAAATGGTTGAAATAATTAATGGCTTACGATATTAAAAATCGTCAACGTTTGCGTAAAGTAATTTATGCAGATGGTAAAATTGTTTACTATTCTCAAAAGAACGGTAAAAAGTCATTAGTGATATACCCTAATGGTAAAAAATATTATTATAAAAGTTAAAATAATATTTTCTTTTTTTGATAAAAAGGATTTTTAATTATGTTAAATCATCAACAATTAAAGGCTGTTAATTTTTCTTTTCAACCTTTATATTTAAATGCTGGTGCTGGCACTGGTAAAACAAAAACTCTTTTAGCTAGATTTCATTTTTTAAGTCAATATTTTAATGTTAAAAGTATTTTAATTCTTACTTTTAATAAAAGTGCTGTTAAAAACCTTAAAAAAAGATTAAACGAAAAAGATGCTAAAATTATGACTTTTCATGGTTTCGCGTTAATGTTTTTAAAACAAAATTTAGCTTATTTAAAAGATTTTAATTTAAAAGATTTTAAGTTAATTGATGAAATTGAAACTCGTGAAATAATTAGAAATTTATTAAATCAATTTCAAATTAAAATTATTTGCGGTTTGGATGACGTTATTGCGTCCATTTCCAAAATAAAAAGGAAAATTATTACTAATATTAATCCTTTTTTTCAAAAATTTTTTCATGCTTATAATCAAGTTCTTTGTGAAAAAGAGGTAATAGATTTTGATGATTTAATTGTTTATACTTATTATTTATTAAAAAAATATCCTTTTTTATTAAGCGATTATCAACAAAAATTTTCTTATCTTTTAGTAGATGAAGCCCAAGACATTGATTATTATCAAATGGAAATTTTAAAAATGTTAGGCACTAAAAGCCTTTTATTTATGGTAGGTGATGAACACCAAAATATTTATAGTTTTCGAGGGACTAAAAATATTTATAGTCAACATTTAAAAGAAACTTTCCAAATGAAAGAATTAAAATTGACTTATAATTATCGTTCTAGCTCAAATATTTTAAAAACTGCGAATCATCTTTTACCTCTCTCTTATCAATTAAAACCTACTTTACAAATAATGGGCAAGGTTATTTATCAGCCTTGTTGGGATGAAACACAAGAGGCTTTATTTATTGTTAAAGAAATTAAAAAGTTAATTGAAAGCAAGAAATATCAATTGAGTGATATTGTTATTCTTTATCGTAAAAAAGTTCTTAAAAAAGTATTAGAACAGTTTTTAAAGAAAAACAATATTCTTTTTCAAATTCCGAAAAAAATTGTTTATTTTCCAACTAATATCAAATTATCAAAAGAAATAGAGAATAAATTAAAACTTTTAAAAGAAAAACTTAATATCAAAAGAGAAACTATTATTAAAAATCATTTAACTTTAACCTCTATTCATCAAATGAAAGGTTTAGAGTCTAAAATAGTTTTTTTAATCGGTTGCGAACAAGAAACTTTTTTTGATACTTTTTTAGGTCATTCATCTTTAGAAGAAGAAAAACGTTTAATGTATGTCGCGATAACAAGAGCGAGAGAGCTTTTATATATTACTCATACTCTCTATCAAAATCTTTATGCTTATCAACAAAAAATGAACCCTCTTTGTTTCTTAAAAGAAATGCAATTAATTTAAATTTTAAGAATATTAAATAAATTAAAATATGAAAGGATTAATTAAAAATGAATATTCAACAAATAATAATTAATATTTTTGAATCTAATATCTTTACTTCTTTTTTATTTTTTTTGTTGGGTATTGCTATATATCGTTTTTATCTTTATATTAAAGATTTACAAACTAAATATGAATATTCCGATGAATTAAGAGAAGTTGTTAACAATTATATTTTAAACGGAGAAATTAAAACAAAAGAATTTGCCCGTTTATTTCATCAAATGTGTCAAATGGCTAATTATATGGGGATTTATCGTCAAGATGTTTACCGTATGATGCATGAATTACAAGAAAATGGTAAATTAGATTTTTTAGATGCTGAAATTAAAGAGAAAGAAAATGATTTACCTAAAGATTTGAATAAAGATTTTTTTTACAAAACACCTTATAATTCACTTTCGGATGATTCAAAAGATAATCAAATAATTATAAAGTCAAAGAAAAATAAATGATAAATATTATTCATTTAAAATATCTTTTTTCTTTTTCTTATTTGAAAGCTTTTGGTTCTTTTTTTTATGTTTTGTTTCATCATATTTTTTTAACTCAATCATCTTTATTATTTGGTTTTAATGTTGGTTGGGATAAAAATTTTTTAATTGTTTTTAATTTTATTAAAACTATTTTAGTTTTTCTTTGGAATAAATTAATCTTTTTCTTACCTTTTTTACAATTATTGGAATTTTTCTTTAATGCTTTCTTAAGGTTTTTTGATATTTTTAAAATCATTTTAGATGATTTATTAAAAATTTTTTCTAATGCAACTAAAATATTAGATAGCGATGTATTAATGGGTTTAACTGGTGTTACAACAATGGCTACTGTTACATCATTATTATCTAAATTTGGTGGTGCTATTCCTGTAATTGGTAATACTGTTGAAAA
>NZ_AKIM01000033.1:0-4580 GCF_000300695.1 Italian clover phyllody phytoplasma str. MA1 | reverse complement strand
AATGAAAAATTAAAACAACAATTAAACTTAAATTATATAGAATTACAAAAAGAAAAAGAAAAATTTTTAAATCAACAAAATAATATAAACAAATTACAACAAGAATTAAATCAAAAAACAACTACTTATATGGGTATTTTTAATTCATTGTATAAAAAAATATTTTAATGTTTAAAAAATTTAAAAGAATAAAAAAATTATATTACAAAACAAAGACTCTCTCTTATAGAAAGTTTTTTTATTTTAAAAGAAAGGAACTCTTTATTATGTCCATTAAAAAAATCTTACCATCTTTACCAAGTAACATCATCATCTTTTTAATCATTATTTCTATCTTATTAATACCTTTCATTTTTATTAATTATTTCATCAAATTCTATCTTTTTACTTGTCAATTAAGCATCCAAAGATTAAAACAAGGAATAGTTGTTCAATTTTATCAATATCTAACTACTGCTAAAACTAATAATCATGTGGAACCTAATTAAAGTTCCTACTTATCAAATGGCAGCAAATGCTTGTTTTGATGGTTCTACCATAGTGAAATAACAATTGAAACAAAAAGAAAATTGCGGTTTTGATGCTCAAGAAGGCGTTTTATGTCAACTTATTACAAAAAGGCATTATAGATCCTACTAAAATAACCAGACAAGCAATTCTTAACTCCGCTTCTATTGCTTCTGTTATTATCACAACTTGTGCAGCTGTGGTTTCTATTAAAGATCATTAAGTCAAAAACCATAACATGTATATGCCTTAGAATCGCTCTTTATAATCATTTTTATTTTTCAAAAAAATCAATTAATCCCAAATATGTGTATGAAAATTTTTTTAGTGTTAATTCACTTTTTTTGCTTTTTTACAAGTTTTTTATAACAAAAGATTAATAAAAAAATGATAAAATAAATATTGATACGGTATATAATTTATATATTAAAAAAATAAATGTATATATTTTTTTAATATCTTAAGAAAGTAATTATGTAATAATAATATGAAATTAGTTTTTCAATATATTTTTAAATATAAAAAGATAATATTATTAAATATTTTATCGGTTTTTTTGATAGCTTTGGGAGAAATCGGAATACCTTTTGTTATAGGTAAAATGGTTATTGAAAAAACCTTAGAAGGTAAAGAATTTACCAATGTTATTTTAATTTTAATTTTTTTAGTTATTTCTGGTATTTTAGGGAATTTAATCGTTAATTATTGCTCCTCTAAAGTATCTTCTTTAGTTTTTAACAATTTAAGCAGTGATGTCTTCAAAAAAATTCAAACTTTGTCAGTAGAAGATGTTCAAAGTTTAGGCGTTTCTAGGTTAATGAATCGTAGTACTTCTGATGTAGATCAAATAGTAAACTTTATCGCTACTTTTTATAGAGCTGCGATTGTGGCGCCGATTATGTTAATCATTAGTTTAACCTTAATTTGTCGCATTTCTGTTCCGCTTTCTACTAGTATTATTTTTGCGGTACCTATTTTTATAATAATTTTAGCTATCGTTATGACTAAAAATTATAAATTATCCAAAAAACAACAAAAACAATTAGAAGATATTAATGCTAATATTCGAGAAAATATAACTGGCGTTAAAATTATTAAAACTTTAAACCGCTCTGAATATGAAGAAGAAAAATTTGAAAAAATGAATTCTAATTATATGGATGTCATTATCAAATTATTTAATTCTATGTTATCCATTGAGCCTTTTTTCTATTTATTGTTGAATATATCTATTTTAATTACAACTTTTTATGGAGCTGTTTTATTGAAAAAAGTTGGTCAACATGGTTTGACATTAGGATATTTATACAACGTTATTAACTTACAATACCACATTTTATTTTCTATTTTAAATTTCTTATTTTTATTTATGATGTTTCCTAAAACAGTGGTTTCTTCTAAAAAAATAGAAACTTTATTAGTGATGGAATCCTCTGTTCAAAATAATCCTCATCAAGTAGAACCATTAGAAAAAATTACTGATTTAGAATTTGATAATGTTAGTTTTAATTTCCCTAATTCTTCGTTTTCTATTTTAGATAATATTAATTTTAAAGCTAAAACATCAGAATTAATAGCTGTGGTAGGTTCAACTGGTTCCGGCAAAAGTACTTTAATTAATTTAATACCTCGTTTAATGGATCCTACATCAGGTTCTATTAAAATCAATAATATAGATATTAAAAATTATGATGTAGTGAATTTAAGAGATAAAATCGGCTTTGTTTCGCAAAAAAACATTTTATTTAAAGGCACTATCGAAAGTAATTTATCTTTCGGTCAAGAAAATGCTGATGAATCAGAAATGTTAGAAAAAGCGAAAATGGCTAAATCATACGACTTTATTCAAAGTAAAGAAAAACAGTTAAAAGAATTTGTTAGCGAATTGGGTTCCAATTTTTCTGGCGGACAAAAACAAAGACTTTCAATTACAAGAACTTTTTTAAAAACACCAGATGTTTATATTTTTGATGATTCTTTTTCTGCTTTAGATTATCAAACAGATTTAGCTATTAGACAAAACTTTGTTCATTTTAGAAAACACTCTATTATTATCATAGTAGCACAAAGATTAACTTCTGTTTTAAACGCTGATAAAATAATTGTTTTAGATCATGGTAAAGTAGTTGATATAGGCACGCATAAAGAATTAATGCAAAGATGTGAAATTTACAAAAACATTGCAATATCACAAAAAATAAAAGAGGTTTTATTGTGAAACAATTATTGAGTTATTTAAAAAAATTTAAAGCCAAGATCTACATCAGTATTTTTTTAATTTTTTTAGTAGCTCTTACTAGTTCGGCTTTGGTTATTTATGAAGGAAAATATGTCATCGATTACATTAAGGAACATTACGCTAAAGATTCAACGACGCTAGAAGTTTTTCTCCAAACTCTAGGAATCGCTTTGTTAGGAAATTTATTATTATATGTAATGGCTACTATAGGTAGATTTATTTATAATAAATTACTGATAACTTCTATTCATAGTTCTGTGAAAGATCTACGCGAAGATTTACATAAAAAAATTCATAGATTACCGATTAAATTTTTTGATCAAAACGCGGTTGGAAATGTGATGAGCATTATTACGAATGATGTGGAAATGGTGGCTAATGGTTTACAACAATCCACTATTGCTTTAATTTGTGCTTTTTTTAACATGATTTTAATTATTATTGTTATGTTTTGGGCTAATTTGCCATTAGGTATATTAGTGTCTTTAATGATTCCTTCTGCTTTAATCGTTATTTTCATTATGAATAAAAAATCCCGTAATATTTTCATTGAAAGATATGAAAAAACAGGCGAATATGTAGGTTTTTTACAAGAAAAATATACCGGTCATAAAGAAATCGCTTTATTCAATCAACAAGAAAACGTTATTCAAGAATTTGAAGAAATTAACACAGAATTAAAGCAAAACATTTTTAAATCCAACTTTATATCTGGTTTAGTAATGCCGATTGTGAGTGGTTTTACTTATATTATGGTTTCTCTAGTGGTTATTGTTGGGATTGTGTTAATGCGCAAAGAGGGAGTGGAAAATCATTTCTTAGGTAAAATGGGTTTTTCAGCCATTCAATTAGGTTTATTTCAAGGCTTTATTAAATATGTTTGGCGTTTAGGCCATCCTATTAACGATTTAAGTCAAATTTTTGTAGTTTTACAATCCACTAGAGCCGCTGGTAGAAGAATTTTTCGATTTTTAGGCGAACCAGAAGAAAAAGAAAATCCTGATGCTTTAACTTTAGAAAAAGTAGAAGGATATGTAGATTTTTCTGATGTTTCCTTTAATTATTCAGCCGATAAACCTATTATTAAAAAAATGAATTTAAAGGTTGATAAAAATAAAATGGTGGCTGTTGTGGGTCCTACAGGCTCAGGTAAAACTACTTTAATTAATTTATTAGTTAGATTTTATGATGCTACTTCCGGCAGCATTAAAATTGATGGCGTAGATATTCAAGATTTGAAAAAAGCAAATTTACGTGATATTATTGGAATAGTTTTACAAGATTCTTGGTTATTTAACGGCACTATTTTAGAAAACATAAGATATGGTAATTTAAACGCTACTGATGAAAAAGTTATTGAAGCAGCTAAACAAGCTAACGTTCATGACTTTATTATGGCTAAAAAAGATGGTTACCAAACAGTAATTAATGAAGAAACAACTAATTTATCACAAGGGGAAAAGCAACTTCTCGCCATAGCGCGCACTATTTTACGTAATCCAGCTATTTTAATTTTAGACGAAGCTACGTCCACTATTGATACTAGAATTGAAATGATTTTACAAGAATCTATACAAAAGTTATTGTCCGAAAGAACATCTTTTGTTATTGCTCACCGTTTGTCTACAATTGTGAACGCCGATATAATAGTAGTTTTAGAAAATGGAGCAATTATCGAACAAGGAACGCATCAAGAATTATTAGCTAAACAAGGGTTTTATTATAACCTTTATCAAAGTCAATTTCAAAAATCATAATAAATTGGCTTTTACCTGTTTTAGGTGTTGTTATTCCTGTTGCTATTTTTTTAGCTCATAAGGGTTATATTTCTATT
>NZ_AKIM01000032.1:0-15965 GCF_000300695.1 Italian clover phyllody phytoplasma str. MA1 | reverse complement strand
GTTTTTTATCAAAAATATTTCTTTTAAAAAAATGTTGTTCTCCCAGAAAAGAGATATTATTGATTTAAGGGTTGGTTTTTATTATTAAACACTAAATAAAATCATTAAACAAGGTTTAAATTAAACTAATTAAATCAATAAAGAGGCAATACTCATTAATATTAAAAAAATAGTAAAAAGGCCTTAATTTTTAATATTATTAAAATAGATATTAATTTTTATTCAATTAATAAAAATAAAAACAATAATCGATAAATTATTTTTTCAAGAAAGGTTTTATATAAACATGTTAAGTTTTATTACAAAATTATTTGATTCTTCAAATAAATATTTAAAAAAAGCGAAAGCAATAACTACTAAAATTGAAAAATTAGAAGAAGAGATGCAACAACTAAAAGATGAGGATTTTCCTAAAGAAACTGAAAAATTAAAACAACGTTTTCAAGAAGGAGCTTCTTTAGATAGTTTATTAGTGGAAGCTTACGCTTTGGCGAGAGAAGCTTCCAGAAGAGTAACTGGTTTAACACCTTATTACGTACAACTTTTAGGTTCTATCGTTTTACATCAAGGACAAATAGCCGAAATGAAAACCGGAGAAGGTAAAACTTTAACTTCTGTTTTACCAGCTTATTTAAACGCTTTAAGTGGAGATTCAGTTCATATCGTGACAGTTAATGAATATTTAGCTAGTCGCGAAGCCGAAGGACAAATAGGCGATATTTTCCGTTTTTTAGGCATGACTGTGGGTTTAAATACTAAAGATAAAACCATTCCTGAAAAAAAATTAGCTTATCAAACTGATATTCTTTATTCTACTAATAGTGAATTAGGTTTCGATTATTTAAGAGATAATATGGAAACTGATATTAATAATTTAATGATGCATCGTGATTATAACTACGTTATTATTGATGAAATAGACTCTATTTTAATTGATGAAGCCAGAACTCCTTTAATTATTTCAAGTAACACTCAACAAGGCAAAAAGTTTTACCGTGATGCTGATCGTTTCGTAAAAAGCTTAAAACCAGAACATTATATGATCGATTTAGAATCTAAAACCATCGAATTAACTGAAGAAGGCGTACGCAAAGCTGAAGCTTTTTTCCAATTAACTAATTTATACAATAATTCTCACTCTTTATTATTGCACCACATTAAAAACAGTTTAAAAGCCGTTTTTATTATGGAAAAAAATAAAGATTATTTAGTGGATAAAGGACAAGTCTTAATTATTGACCAATTCACTGGTAGGATTTTAAATGGTCGTCAATTCAGTGATGGTTTACATCAAGCGATCGAAGCCAAAGAAGGATGTGTTATTAAAGAAGAAACAGAAGTTTCCGCTACTATTACTTACCAAAATTTCTTTAGAATTTACCGTAAAATGTCAGGCATGACAGGAACAGCTAAAACAGAAGAAAAAGAATTCGTTAATATTTATAAAATGAAAGTAGTGGAAATTCCTACTAATAAACCAATGATTAGAGAAGACGCTCCTGATTATGTTTTCGCTTCTGCTGAAGAAAAATGGCAAGCTTTATTAGGCGAAATTGAACAAAGGCACGCTACACAACAACCTATTTTAATCGGAACACCAACAGTGGAAGTTTCTGAAAAAATAGCTAAATATTTGAAAAAAAGAAAAATCAAACATGAAGTTCTTAACGCTAAAAACCACTCTAAAGAGGCAGAAATTATCGCTAAAGCTGGACATAAAGGTTCTATCACTATCGCTACTAATATGGCTGGTCGCGGGACTGATATCCGTTTAGGTGAAGGAGTAGTTGAATTAGGCGGATTAGCTGTTTTAGGGACCGAAAGACACGAAGCACGTAGGATTGATAACCAATTAAGAGGACGTGCCGGACGTCAAGGAGACCCAGGTTTTTCCCGCTTTTTCGTTTCCGCTGATGATGATTTAGTGAAACGTTTTGGCGGTAACAGAATGCAAAAAATTATCGCTATGTTAAAAAACAACAATGGTTCTGATGAACCTATCACTTTAAAAATGTTTAGTAATTTTGTGACTAATATTCAGAAAAAAATCGAATCTTCTAATTATGATTACCGTAAATTTGTTTTACAATTTGATTCTGTTTTAAGATTGCAAAGAGAAATCATTTATCAACAAAGAAAAGAAATTTTAAAATCTGAAGAAGTAGATGTTTTAGTTATAAACTTAATGAATAAAACTTTAAACAGTAATATTAATTACTTTTTAAAAAATAAAATGACCAATAAAGATGATGAAGGTATTAAAGAATTTATCACTTATTTAGAAACTTTATTTTTCCTTCCCAATACTTTTACGGTCCAAGATTTCCAAACTCAAGAAGAAAAGCGTTCTCTTTTATCTTCTAAAGAAATAGAAGAAGTGGTGCAAAAAAAAGTAACGACTTTCTTGGAAGAACAAAAAGCTAAATTACAAGTTATTGATGATAAGCAGTATTTTTATGTTTTAAGATACATTATGCTACAAAAAGTAGATTCTTATTTCAAACGTCATATTAATGATATGAGTATTTTGAGAAGAGGAATTAATTTTTTAAGTTACGGTCAACAAAACTCCTTAGTAGTTTATCAAGAAAAAGGGCAAAAGTTTTTCAACCAAATGATCGAAAATATAGTTCTTGAAGTAACGAAAACTATTTTAAAAAGTTCCGCTTTAACCGACCAATTAGTGGAATCATTTCAAGAACAATTAATTTTCAACCGCTCTGATTCTGAAAACAATACTGCGAAAAGGAAAAATAGAAAAATTAAAGGTTCTAGAAAACCTTGGAATTAAACTTTTTTATACCCCACAAATGAACATAATTTAAAACAGTCTTTTAAAGGAATTTTTATTTTTTGAAAATATTTTTAGTATTTGTGGCAAAAGATATTATCCGATAGAAGGAGAATAAAGTGAATAAAAACGAAAAGGTAAAACCTATTGTTCCTTATAAAAGTAATCGTTTTTTAGATTTAGTTAATAAAGAACAAAACTCACTTTTAACATCTAAAGTCGATTATTCCGTTATTAACAAGACGATAGGCTTACTGAAGTGATTTTAGAAGATGTTTTAAAAGTCATCCCTAAAATTAAACAAACTTGTGAAGTTATTATCGCCGGACCCTCCTAGCGTGGGATTATACTAATAAAAACACCCTTTTTCTAAATTTTAGCAACGTTCTTATGAAAATCCATTTTATCCCTTTGGAACCAACAAAAAACAAAACTTTATATCGATCAAATAAGATAACTTTACACATCAGCTTATTTTAATTTTTCTGGTCAAAAAAAGAAAGAAACTTTAGGACAATTCGGCAGCCAAACCACTATTTATAAAGTTCATGAAAAAAAGGTGCTTTACCTCGCGATGTGATTAAAATACCTGTTTTAGCAGGTGGAGCCGGTTTAAAAGAAAGATTTTTTTGCCGCACTTGTGAAAATAAAATTTTACCATCCAAAGAATTAAAAAAACATTTAAAACATGATACAACAGTTCATCCTACGCAAAAACCTCTCAAATCTTAACTGAAAAAATGATTAATTCAGTTATTAAAAAAAACACACCAGGAAATGTTTTAATCCCTTTTTGTAGGTTCTGATTCAGAATCATTAGTAGCTAAAAGGATGAATTTAAATTATATCGGTATTGAAATAAATCCTTATTATGTTTTTGTAACTGAAGAGGTTTTGAAGAATGTATAAATTAACTCTTCAAACGTTGAACAATTTGGAAGCCAAATTAAAAAAATTTCATGATCTTTTTGATTATACAAGTTGCAACTCTTTACAATTAGAAGAATTAATTGCAAAAAGCATTCAAGAAAATTCTTCGAACTCTGATAAGATCGAATGACTCTGCAACAGTCAAAATGTAGAACATGATATTTCGATTAACGGCAAAACTAGTATTCAAATTAAATCTGGTAAAAAAACAAAAATTTAAGTTAGTTTTTTCTAGCCATAGGTTAAGTAGATTCAATGACTATTTTAAACAAATTAATAATTTTTTGAACGGACTTGATTATTTGTTAATCGCCGTTCCTTACAAAAGAAAAGAAATAAAAAATGGTAAAAAACATTTTTACGAAGTTATGCAATTTCAAAATGATATATTAAAAATTTCTGAAAACAATTCATGGGTTGAAAAAGGTATCAATTAACTAATTCTCATAGAGTAGTTTTTTTCAATATATCCTTCAATGAGTTGGCAAATTGGGTGGCAAATTTCTTTAGATTTAATCCCCGCAAAGACTTATATGAATGAAATTTAAAAACAATTCTTAAACAAAAAACCTATATGATAAATATTTAATTATTAAGATATTATGTAGGTTTTTCTTTTCTTGCAAAATTTCCCAAGCGATGACAAAATTTTCAGATAAAAATTAAAAATAATTTGCTTTCTTATGAAAAAGAAGTTTTACTTAGTGTTAGTATTTTTTTAAAATTAGAATATTTGCAAATATTCTAATTTTAAAAAGAAGCTTTTGATAATCCTTCGTTGCATAAAAAAGGACAAAATTTTTAACACGGAGAAAAACGAAATGGAAAGATATGAAATTAATCAAACTCTAATCACTTTGCAAACTGTTTTGCACAATTTAGAACAAAAAATAGATTTAGAAGATAAGAAAAAACAAATAGACTATTTAACGGCTTTAATGGAAAAACCTAATTTTTGGACTGAAAATAAAGACGCTATTGATATTAGTCAAAAACTTCATCAACTACAAAATAAAATTTCTAATTTTAATTCTTTAAAGAAAAAATACGATGATTTAGCGACTTTATTTGAACTAGTAGAAAATGAAAACGATAAGGATTTTCTTTTCCTTATTAAAGAGTTAAAACAAATTCAAAAAGAAATTAAAGATTTTGAAATTGAAGTTTTATTGAATCAACCTTACGATGAAAATAACGCTATTTTAATTTTACATTCAGGCGCTGGCGGAACCGAGTCTCAAGATTGGTGTGAAATGTTAACACGAATGTACCAAAAGTACGCTCAAAGAAAAAAATTTCAATACGAAATTCTTCATTCTCAACCAGGCGAAGAAGCGGGTTTAAAAACGGCGACTATCTTGATTAAAGGTCCGTACGCTTACGGATATTTAAAAGTCGAAAGAGGCGTTCATCGTTTGGTGAGAGTATCTCCTTTTGATTCCGGCGCAAGAAGACACACTTCTTTTGCTTCTTGTGAGGTTTTACCTGAAATTAACGAAGATATTCAAATTGAGATTAAAGATGAAGATATCAAAGTAGATGTTTATCGCAGTAGTGGCGCTGGCGGACAACATGTTAATACTACTGATTCTGCGGTAAGAATTACTCATTTACCGACTAACACTGTCGTGACTTGCCAAAACGAAAGAAGTCAAATTAAAAATAGAGAAAAAGCTTTACAAATTTTAAAAACCAAATTATTACAAATAGCTTTAAAAGAACAAGAAGAAAGTAAAAAAAACTTTAACGGAGAACAAAAAGATATTAGTTGGGGTTCTCAGATTAGAAGTTATGTTTTTCACCCTTATCAAATGGTAAAAGACCATCGCACGAATTATGAATATTTTCAAATTGACGCTGTAATGGATGGTTTTTTAGACGATTTTATTAACGCTTTTTTGAGGCAAAAAAACGATTCTTAATAATAAAAAATTCTCATTAGAAAGGGTATAAAAATATTATTCAATATTTTTATATAATAATTATTTATGGACACCAATATTTCCAATAAGAAAGATAACATTAAAAAATGGACAAGTTTGATTTTAAATGATATTGTCTTATCTATCGCTATTTATTTCTTTTTATTTTCTACTAATTTAAACACAGGAGGAATGGATGGCGTAGCTATGTTGATAGACAAATTTGTTAAACCCGATTTTTTTTCAACGCGTTTTAATAATATTTCTGTTTTTATTTTCCTCGCTCAAGCATTTTCCTTAATAGTTGGTTGGAAAGCTTTTGGCAAAGACTTCTTCGTTAAAACCGCTTTTTTAGTTATTATTTTAATTGTCAGCGTTCCTCTTTTTGATTTGTTAACTGACAAGAATACAGGTAAGATTTTTGATTTATTACATATAGAAGACATGTACGTTCAATTAGTTATTTCCTCTCTGATGAGTGGTCTTCTGATTGGAACTACGTTGGCAAACATTCGAAACCACGGTTATAATACTGGGGGGATGGATGTTTTTCATAAACTTTTAAAAGAAAAGTTTAAAATTAATTTCATTATTATTTTATTTATGACTGATGGTGTTTTAGTTTCAGTTGATTCTTTATTAAAAAGTATGGAAAATAAAAAAGAATTTGATGGAGCAGTTTTTTTGGAAACCGGGATTAGATTGTTATTGTCTTATATAACTATCACTATTATTGGTTATATCATGGAAAAGAAAAATAAAATTAACGTTGATATTGACGATAACAAATAAAAAAATCTTCAATTCTGAAAATAAAACACCGCATTAGAGCTCAATATTAGGAAGGTTTTTCAACCCATGTATCACAACAGTTTTATTAAAATAGAATTATCCAATCCTGATTTGCACATCGGGAATCCCTTTAAGAATGCCGAAAGTATTCTTAAAGTTCTTAACCACAGCAAAGCTAGCTTTGTTTTATTTCCTGAATTATGTTTAAGTAGTTATACAGCTGGAGATTTATTTTTTGAAACTACTTTTTATCAGGAAGTTTTAGAATCTTTAAAATTTATCATGGAAAAGACCACTTTTGAAGGCGTTTATTTAGCAGGAATGCCTTTCTTTTTGGAAGAAGTTTTATTCAATGTCGCTGTGGTAATTCAAAAAGATAAAATTTTAGGCATTGTTCCTAAACACACTATTCCTAATTATAAAGAATTTAGCGAAAAAAGATGGTTTCATTCTGGCAAAACTATCCAAACACAAGAAATTGATTTTTTAGGACAAAAAGTACCTGTCGGTAATATTTTGTTTATTAATAAAAAATTCGATATCAGTTTTGGGGTGGAGATTTGTCAAGATTTATGGACTATTGAATCTCCTAGTGATTTATTAGCTTTAAATGGAGCGGAATTAATTTTTAACTTATCTTCTTCTACCGAACATATCGGTAAAAAAGAAATGCGCAAAAATGCGGTTATTAATCATTCTCGCAAACATATTGGTGGTTATTTTTACACTAGTAGTGGAATTACAGAATCATCTACTGATGTCCTTTTTTCTAATCATAAAATAGCCGCTGTTTTCGGTAATTTAATTGGTGAAAAAGATTTATTTAACCAAGATGATACTAGCTTAGTCGTTGATGTTTGTATTGATTCTATCAAACACCAAAGAAGAATTGATACCACTTTAGGGGACCAAAAAATCGGCAAAGAATATCCTTTTTTTAAAGCTTATTTCGATATTAAAGAATATGATAATTATGAATTTGAAAAACCTTTCCACCAAAAACCTTTTGTGGAAATGGATGATTTAGAGGAACAATTAAAACTAGCGAACCATATTCAGTTTTTATCTTTACAAAGTAAATTATCGCATATTAAAAATTTGAAAGTAATTTTAAAATTAGCTTCGCGTTTAAACGAATTATTGTCCCTTTTGGCGGTCGTACAAAGTTTTCAAGCTAGTAAAAAAACACTAGATGATTTGATTGTGATTATGGAAGATGAAAAAGATTTTCAACCTGATTTTAGTGCATTGATTAAAAACTTTTTAAACAGCTTAGGGATTAAAAATATTCTTCTGGATAATGAGGATCATAAACCCCAAGTTAAAGAACGGTTAAGCAAAGAATTGATTCGTCACACTTTAAGTAAGTTTACCCCAAATTCTCTGATGTTGGATGATTCACAAATTTTAGTGTTAGAAAGCGATAATTTGTCCGATACGGCTTTAGGAAAAGTAAGTGAAAGAATCCATTATTACGATCAATTGTATAATGTTAATGTTGGTTTAACCCAAACTTTCATGACTGAATTGATTCTTTTCCATTTGAATAAACCTATCGTTTCTATCCCTCCTGAATTAAAATTTTTTTACCAAGAACAGATAGAAAAATTTTTAACCCCTAATATCATCATAGAAGATTTTATTTTATATCATCATTTAAAAAATAATTTTTCTAAAGCAAAAATCGCTTTTTTAATCGAACACACTTTCTCTTTAAATGCGGAAGAAAGTTTAGTTTTAGTGCAAAATTATTTAAAAACTTTTTATCAGGCACAATATAAAAGACAACAAATGTCACCAGGACCTAAAATTTTAGAAAATAGCCTTTCACCGAGAACGGAATTTAAGTTACCTATTAATTTCCAACGAAAAGAGTGAAAAACGGAATTTATAGAAATAGAAGTATAGAATATGAAAAAAAAAGTGATTGTTGGTTTATCAGGTGGAGTTGATAGTAGCGTCACGGCTTTATTATTAAAACAACAAGGTTATGAGGTAGAAGGCATTTTTATGCGCAATTGGGATAGTAGTTTGAATTATGATGTTCAAGGTAATCCTAATGTTAATGATGATGTTTGCTCTCAAACAGCCGATTTGAATGATGCTGCTGCCATCGCTCAACAATTGGATATTAAATTTCATCAAGTTGATTTTTACGAAGAATATTGGGACCAAGTGTTTTCGTATTTTTTAAAATTATTAAAACAAAATTTAACCCCTAATCCCGATGTTTTATGCAATAATCAAATTAAATTTCTCACTTTTATTAAATATGCCCAACAATTCAATCCTGATTTTATAGCTATGGGGCATTATGCCAATATTACTCATGAAAAAGGTCAACCCATCTTAACGAAAGCTTGGGACGATACTAAAGACCAAACTTATTTTTTATCTCAACTTAAACAAAAACAATTAGATAAAATCCTTTTTCCTTTAGGAAAAATGACTAAAAAAGAAGTCAGAGAAATCGCCGCTAAAAATTCTTTAATAACAGCGAGAAAAAAAGACTCCACTGGTATTTGTTTTATCGGAGAACGCAAATTCAGTTCTTTTTTAAAAAATTATATTCCTGCTAAAAAAGGTCCTATTAAAGATATGAATGGTAAGTTTTTGCAAGAACATGAAGGCGTTTTTAATTATACTATTGGACAAAGAAAAGGACTTAATTTAGGGGTTACTCAAGAAAATCAAGCTCCTTGGTTTGTCGTGGGTAAAGAATTACTTACCAATACTTTGTTTGTGGACCAAAGTTATGACAGTCCTTACCTTTATAGCGATTCAACTTTAATCATTGATGTCGTGTGGAGAAATTATGATGTTTATCAAAATCATGGTAAAATGAAGATGATGGCTAAATTTCGTTATCGTCAACCCGATCAAGAAGTGGAACTTGTTTGGTTGGATAAAACAACTTTAAAAGTTTATTATCCCCAAAAAATAAAAGCTATCACGCCAGGACAAATAGCGGCTTTTTATAAAGATGATTTTTGTCTAGGAGCAGGAATGATTAAAGAAGTTTATTTTCAAGAGAAAAAACTTTCATATGTTTAAACATTTTTTTATCCTTTAAAAAAGATGTTTTAAAAATTCAAAAAAAGAGGTGATTAAAGTGCTTTTTAATACTACTGAAAGCCATAACATAGAAACAAAAGTTCATGAAGAAGTTTTATTCCAAGAATTGATGCAAAAAGTAAAAAAATACATTCATGAAAAAACAGTCTTAGATAAAATTAATCAAGCTTATTTATTGGCTAAAAAAAAACATACAAATCAAAAAAGAGTAACGGGCGAAGAATTCATTATTCACCCTATTTATGTTGCTATTATTTTAGCTGATTTGAATAGTGAACCCAACACTTTAATGGCTGGTTTATTACACGATTCTTTAGAAGATACGGATTTAACTTTTGATGAATTAAAGGATTTTTTAGGCGAAGATGTGGCTTATATAGTGAAAGGAACCACTAAATTAGATAAACTTAGTTTTAACCCTAAACAAAGACAAGTGGAAAATCATCAAAAACTTTTTTTAGCTATGGCTAATGATATTAGAGTAGTTTTGGTAAAAATAGCAGATAGACTACATAATATGCAGACTTTAAAAGAAATGAAGCCTGAAAAACAATTATATATTTCCCAAGAAACATTAGATATTTATGTTCCTTTAGCCCATCGTTTAGGTCTTTTTCAAATTAAATCTCAATTAGAAGATTTAACTTTTAAATATATGAACCCTAAAGAATATTACCGCATTTCTAACCTAATTAACGCTAAAAAAAATGAACGCGAAAATTCTATCAAAAACATTATTAAAAATATTAAATCTTTGTTTTATAAGTCCGGCATTATTGATTTTTCCATTAGCGGACGTAGTAAAAATATTTATAGTATTTATAAAAAGATGAACCAAGGACAAGTTAGTTTTGACAAAATTTTTGACTTATTAGCGGTTCGTATTATTGTGGATAAATTAGATGTATGTTATAAATGTTTAGGTATTGTTCACGCTCATTATTCTCCTTTACCAAGGAGATTTAAGGATTATATCGCTGTTCCAAAACCTAATTTATACCAAGCCCTTCATAACACGGTTTTAGCCAAAGATGGTTCTATTTTTGAAATCCAAATCAAAACTAAAGAAATGGATGAAATTGCCGAAAAAGGAATCGCGGCCCATTGGGGTTATAAAGAAAACAAAGTTTATTCCAAAGACAATAAACAGTTGGAAATAGCGCAAAAATTAAGATGGTACCAAGATTTAATTAAAATCACCAAAAATACTAAATATAAATCTCTACAAAATTCCAAAACTTTCGTAGATTCTATTAAAAATTATATTTTAAGCGAAAATGTTTATGTTTTTACACCGAAACAAGAAGTATTCGAATTTCCAGAAGGTTCCACACCTATTGATTTTGCTTTCCGTATCCATTCTATGATTGGTTTTACCATGACAGGCGCTATTGTGAACGAAAAAATCGTTCCTCTTGATTATAAGCTGAAAAACGGTGATATTATCTCTATTAAAACAAATAAAAACGTTTTTAGAGCGAATAAGGATTGGTTGAGGATAGCGAAAACTTCTTATGTTAAAAAATTCATTAAAAACTTTTTAAATAAACAGAAAAAAGAAGTTTTAACTTTAATCCAAAATGGTAAAGAAATTTTAGAAAAAGAATTGCAAGCAAAAAAGAAAGATTTTAAAATTGACCACAATTTTGTTAAAAAAAGTTTTCACAAGCAATCTATTAAAAATGTTAATGAATTATATGAAACTTTAGGAAGAAAAAAAATCACTCCTGATGTGGTACTCGCTAAAATTAATTCTTTTGAAGAAATGCGCAAAGAATACGATAAAGAACAAATTTCAAAAAACTTGAAAAAATTCACTTATGAAAACGAAACAGGTGTTTTTATTGAAGGATTAGATAAAACTAAATTAAAATTAGCGAATTGTTGCAATCCTATTTTTGGCGAAGAAATAATGTGTTTTATTAATAAAGATAAAGGTACCAACGTTCACCGTAAAGATTGTGTTAATTTACAACAATACGATTCTAACCGTCTTATTGTCGCTCATTGGAGCCAAAATTATCGATTAAAATACGCCACTTGGCTTTTCATTATTGGTTCTTATAGTTCTTCTTTAATTGCTAATATTACTGATAAAGCTAATGTTTTAGGAATTAATATTTCTAAAATAAACATGATTAATAATAATAAATTATCAAAAACCACTATTAAACTGCAAATACTAGTAAAAAATATTTCTGAAATGGAAAAATTAATTTCTCATTTATTACAATTATCTAATGTTTATCAAATTTATAGAGGAACAAATTAAAAGGTTTATGGTTAAAAAAATAAAAGGAACTCACGATTTATTTCATGATGAGATGTCTAAATGGCAGTTTATCGAAAAGAAACTTAAAACTCTTTTTGAAACGTACAATTTTAAGGAAATAAGAACTCCTATTATCGAATATAAAGAAGTTTTTTATCGCGCTACCGAACAATCCGATATGGTTAAGAAAGAAACTTATCAATTTCACGATAAAAAAGGTAGATTAATAGCTTTAAGACCGGAAGGAACGGCTTCTGTTATTAGAAGTTATATCGAAAATAAATTGGATCATCAAAACGAATTAACTAAATTATATTATTTAGGTCCTTTTTTTCGTTATGAAAGGCCGCAAAAAGGTCGATATCGTCAATTCCATCAAATAGGCGTTGAAGCTATTGGTGTGCCTAATTCTTTATTCGAAGTAGAAGTTATTATTTTAGCTTATGAATCTTTGTTAACTTTAGGGCTCAAGAATGTTAAAATTAAAATCAACACTTTAGGGGACCTTCCTACTCGTCAAAATTTTTTAACTATTTTTAAGAATTATATTGACAAAAATACTCAAGATTTATGTAGTTTATGTTTAGAAAGAAAAGAAAAAAATGTTTTACGTATTTTTGATTGTAAACAATGTTCCCAAAAAGAGGTTTTAAAAAAAGCTCCTTTGATTTTAGATCACCTTTCTGTAGAAGCTAAAAATAAATTTGACCATGTTTTAGAACTTTTAAAAGAAGCTCGGGTTAATTACGAAATAGACCATCTTTTGGTAAGAGGTCTAGATTATTACACGGATACAGTTTTTGAAATTGCCGCTAATGACGCCGCTAACCAAAATGATTTAGTTTTAGGCGGCGGCGGAAATTATAACGAATTAACCGAAGTTTTTGGTGGTAAAAAAACTCATTGTATTGGTTTTGCTTTAGGAATAGAACGTTTAATGATTGTCATGGAAGAGAATCATTTATTCCCTGATGTCAGTTCCTCTGTTTTAGATGTTTATTTATTAGCGTTAGACCGAGAAGCTTTAAAACCGACCTTTATGTTGATGCAAAAAATACGTCAACATGGTCTACAAACTAACATGAATTATGAAACAGGTCATTTCAATAAAAAGTTAAAAAAAGCTTTACAAACTAACCCTAAATACCTTCTTTTTATTGGTCAAAAAGAATCAAAAGATAACGTCTTAACGGTTAAAAATATAGCAGAAAAAAAAGAATATAAATTATCACCAGAACAAACAATCAATTTTTTAATAAAGGAATTAACAAGTGAAAACAAAATATAGTTACGATAATAACGAGATCACCCTTAATCAAAAAGGCGAACAAGTCTTTTTAAAAGGTTGGATCGAAAGAAAAAGAAATTTAGGTAATAAACTTTTTATTGATTTAAGAGATGTTTCGGGGATAGTTCAATTAGTGGTACTTAATGATCATCCTCAAAATCAACAAATTGCTTTAACTAAAATCGAAACAGTGATTGAAGTTAAAGGCGAAGTGATAGAAAGAATCAATAAAAACCCTAATTTAACGACGGGAGAAATCGAAGTTTTAGTGCAAGAAATGTCTTTTCTTTCTGAAGCGGAGCACATACCTTTAAGTATTGTGGAAAAAAACGAAGCTTTAGAAGATTATCGTTTAAAATATCGTTATTTAGATTTAAGAAAAAAAGATAAAAAAAGTTTTTTAATTCAAAGGCACGAAATTACTCAAAACATTAGACAAACTCTTTTAAATAATAATTTTTTTGAATTAGAAACTCCTTTATTATCAAAATCAACTCCTGAAGGGGCGAGAGATTATTTAGTTCCTTCACGCATTCATCCTCATCATTTTTACGCTTTGCCTCAGTCTCCTCAAATTTACAAGCAATTATATATGATTTCTGGCTTTGAAAGATATTTCCAAATAGCTCGTTGTTTTAGAGATGAAGATTTAAGATCAGATAGACAACCAGAATTTACTCAAATAGATATTGAGACTTCATTTTTCAGTCAAGAAGATTTAATGAATTTAACTGAAGAGATTATGACGAATTTGTTTGCCAAAATCTTAAACCAGCCTTTACCCACTCCTTTAAAACGTCTGTCTTTCCAAGAAACTATGAACTTGTATGGTTCAGATAAACCTGATTTAAGGTTTGATTTAAAGATCGAACCTTTAAACGCTTATTTTAAAGAAGATTTCGTTAATGCAGAAGGAACCGAGAAAACCATTAAAGGGATTAAATTAAATTCTTCCCTTCCTTTAAACCTTTTAACAAGAAAAAAAATAGACGAATATAAACATTTGATCAAAAACCAATTTAATTTAAATTTAAAACTTTTTAAAAAAAAAGACAATAATTTAAAAGGCAATTTAAGTCAATTTGTTAATGATGCTTCTTTTTTAGAAGAAGGCGAATGGTGCTTTGTTATTAGTAACGATTTAAAGGACCTTTCTTCAGAAGATCATTTGTTAAAAACATTAGGTTTTTTGAGAAATAAATTAGGTCATAATTTGAATTTAATCGACCCTAATCAAGAATCTTTATTGTGGATAGTAGATTTTCCTTTGTTTGAATTTAATTCAGAAGATAATCGTTATTACGCTATGCATCATCCTTTTACAGCCCCTTCAGATATTAATATTTTAGAAAAACACCCTGAAAAAGCTCAAGCTCAAGCTTATGATTTAGTGTGGAATGGTTATGAAATTGGCGGAGGTTCTTTGAGAAATTATCAAAGTCACGTGCAAGAATTAATGTTTCAAAAATTAGGTTTTAGTAAAGAAGAAGTTCAAAATCGTTTTGGTTTTTTAGTAGAAGCTCTAAAATACGGCACTCCTCCGCATGGAGGCATTGCTTTAGGATTAGACCGTTTAGTGATGTTATTTACTAAAACAAATAATATTAAAAATGTTATTGCCTTCCCTAAAACTCAAAGTGCTCAAGATTTAATGATGGAAACGCCTAGTTTAGTTGATCAAGAACAATTAGATGTTTTAAACATTCAATTAAAAAAGGACGCTGAAAAGAAATAAAATAGTAGAATATAAAATAGTAGAATATTAAAAGATCCTTAAATAAGGGATCTTTTTTTCTATCTCAAAACTTTTAGAAAGAAAATGATCTTATTTTGATATAAAAAAAATATAAATATGAAAGAGAGATAAAAAGTTAAAATTAAAAAATAAAAAAAATAATTTAAAATATTCTTTTGAAATTTTTCTAATATTTTTTACGTTGTTTTTATTGTTATTTTAATCAAAAGATTTACGGTCCGCGCCTCTTTTACAGAAAGATCAATTAGAGGAACAAAAGTTATTCATGTAGTTTTACACAAAAATAGCACTTCTTCGGATGTTTTAAATTATAATAAAATCGATATTAACCCTTCTTATAATGGCAGCGTTTCTTCAAGCACTTCTTATAATAAAGAAAAAGATGGCAATATGCAATGGTATATCAAAAACGATGGGTGCCAAAGAGGCCTTATTTACAGTAGTTTAACGAACTAAAACGTCTGATAATGACGTACTTCATATCCTCGTTTTGCTAAACAAAAGAATAGCAGATTAAAGCAGAGGATAAAAGCGCGGGTTGAGGGAAAATTCATACCCAAGATGATACCACAAGAAGAATGATTATCATGGATAAGTCCTGCAACGGACATAAACGCACAAAAAACGGAGTAATCTTTTTTTAACCAACTCGAAAAGAACTGATAACGAGTTGCAAGAAGAAAGGGAATAACTAAGATACTGGGTTAGTCCTATTATTAAACTGGCAACAGTTTTCTGACTTAAATGTCAACTTTTTGACTGACCTACCTGGCTAAACGGTATTTGCCTACCTTTTAAACTAAACACTTAGGAGTAAGTACCCAAACCCGAACCTACCAACCTTGTTTTCTACATCAAATACCGTCACCCTTTCAACCGTTGGAACAAAAGAGGTGCAACTTCAGAAGATTTTGGTTTTATAAACGGTTTCGACAGCGCATCTTTTGATATGAAAGACGGTAGTTATTTGCGTAATAATATTACGGTTCAAAAAGCAACTAAACGAAGGTCCAGGCGGCAACAAATTAATTCTTAAATACCGAGAGGTCCGAAACATTTTTTAACCGAAGAAAAAGACTATTACCTTGGTGATGCTTTCGTTCATAATGAAAACTTCGAACTAACCGACTTCCATCTCC
>NZ_AKIM01000031.1:0-4214 GCF_000300695.1 Italian clover phyllody phytoplasma str. MA1 | reverse complement strand
AAAAATGAAAAAATAATTCTTCCAGGATTAGGAACTGTTCAATTAAAACACCGTAAGGAAAGAAAATGTAAAGTTCCTAAAAGTGAAAAAGTTTTAACTGTGCCTGCACAAGATGTTCCTGTTTTCAAAGTAAATAAAAAATTTAAAGAAATATTTAAAAAATAATTATATAAAATGTTTTGTTTTTTCTTTATAATTCTTTAACATAAAGTTATCGAAAGAAGGATAAATTGGTAGATATATGTTTTTATATAATAATGATAATTATCTCATCGGCGAAAGAGTAAAAGTTGAAAACGAAAAAGAAATAGGAGTTGTTACTCGTATTGATTTTGACAATGGACTTATTTATGTTTTATTTAAAAGAACGAGAGAAGTTATTTATAATTATCCTGAAGTTTTAGAAAATAACACTATCAAACCTTTTTTATTGAAAAAATAATCTTTTCCGTTAAATTAAATTTTTATTTTAATGTCGTTTTATCAAAGAAATAGTTGTTTTTATAAAGGCTATTTTTTTTATTTATTAAAAAAATATTATACTTCTACTGAAATAATTCTCAATAATAAATAATAATTTATTATTTAATAAAAACTTTTTAATGAGTTTTTACGGTCCTTATTATTGAGGATTATTTTTAATGAATTAATAATATAAGAAGTTTAGAGGGCATAAAAATGAGTGAATTAGTAAAATTAGTTTGTACAGATTGCGGTAGAGAGCATTATTACACTTACAAAAATAAAAAACAACATCCAGGGCGTTTAGAATTTAATAAATATTGTCCGTCTGAGCGTAAACACACTATCCAAAGAGAAAAAAAATAAAAAAGTTGGATTTAAAAAATGTCTGTATTTTATCAAAAAAATCGTCAATCATTGCTTAAAAAAATTGAGAATAATAGTCTAGTATTGTTTTTTTCTGATCAACATCAGTTTAACGAAGAACTTTCCGCTACAGCAGAATTTGAAGTTAATAAAAATTTTTATTATTTAACTGGTATAGAACAGAAAAATGTAGTTTTATTGATGGTTAAAAACGAACAAAAAGAAGAAGCTTTTTTGTTTTTAGACCCAGTAGATCTTGTGAAAAAATTATGGGATGGAGAAACTTTAAGTTTTGCCAAAGCTGCGGAAATAAGTTCTATTCCTGTTAAGAATTGTTTAGATATTAACCTTTTGGAAACGTTTGTATTTTCTTTATTAAATACTGTGAAAATTAGTAAATTTGGTTATATGGAAAATATTTATTTAGATTTATCCAAATTTAAATTAAAAGACAATCTTTCTGTATCTTTAAAAATGGCTAATTTAATCCAAAAAAATTATCCTTTTTTAAGAATAAAGGATAATTGTCATTTGGTAGCAGATTTAAGGATCACTAAACAACCAGAAGAAATCGCTTTAATTCAACAAGCTATTGCTTTAAATAAAATAGCTTTAGAGGGAATAGCGCAAAAAATGCAACCAGGATTATATGAATACGAAATATCAGCTTTTTATCATTATGTTTTAGAAAGTCATGGTGCAACCAACTCTTTTCACACTATTGTGGCTTCTGGCAATAATGCGACTATTTTGCATTATAACCAAAAAAAGAGTCCTATTGGCGCGAATGATTTAGTTTTGATAGATTGTGGGGTTCGTTATCAAAATTATACTTCTGATGTTTCTCGTTGCTTTCCTGCTAGTGGAAAATTCACCCCTCAACAAAAACAAATTTATGAAATTGTTTTAAAAGCCAATAAAAAAACTATTGAATGGATCAAACCAGGACATACTTTTGCTGAAATGAATCAATATGGTAAACAAATTTTAAGCGATGGGTTAAGTAAATTAGGTTTTTTAAAAAAAGACGAATCTATTGATAAATATTGTTATCACGGTTTAGGTCATTATTTAGGCTTAGAAGTGCATGATCTAGGTAATTCTTTTGAACCTATTAAGGAAAACAGCATTATCACTATCGAACCAGGTTTATACTTGCCAGAATTAAGTTTAGGCATCCGTATTGAAGATGATGTTTTAGTTAGTTTCAACGATAATGTTAATTTAACTCACAATATTCCTAAAGAAATAGATGACATTGAAAAATTAATGACAAAATAAATAACTATTATAAATAATAGCTATTTATTTTGTTAAAGTGCAAATGGCCCTGTAGCCAAGTGGTAAGGCGTGGCTCTGCAAAAGCTTGATCATCGGTTCAAATCCGTTCAGGGCCTCCATCATATAAAAATTAAGAATTAAACGAATAACAAATATATTAAACGATATATTTATTTCCTCCAATTATAAAGGTATAAAAAAAATAATTCATCTGTATTAGTTTTTAGTTGAATATAGGAAAATTATCAATATAACAAATATCTTTTTTATCATGTTAATTTATCATGTTAATGTCGTTTTTGGCGCATTCGCATGATTTTTAATAACTTTAAAATTTTTGCCTTTTGTTGTTAATTTTAAAGTATAAATGAGGTAACAGATTTTTATGATCAAAAAGGATAATAAATTTTTAAAATATATTAATAAAAAACAAAAAACATCTATTATTGTTCTTTTGGTGATAATTTTATTAATAGGAGCTTTTTTATACACGTTTAGAGATAAAAAAGTAAATAACTCAGAAAAGACAGATACTTTGTATGTCGCTACAGCAGCTCCTATGCAACAAGGTTTTGGGATGTATAATGTTAGTTCCAGAACTTTTTATAATAATATGATAAGAAATTTAATCCATGAACCTTTATTGATATCTAAAACTAAACCAACAGAGGATAAAAAATACGAAAAAACAACTTATGAGAGTAATATTTTAGATGAAGATAAAACAACTTATTCAGGCTCTTCATCTAAAACAAAAATATATGTGTTAAAAAAATAATATTAAATTTCATAATGGCGTTGATTTAACAGTCGATGATATTCTTTATTCTTGGAAAAAGACTGAAGAATTAGGTTTAGAACCTTCCTGTTATATAAAAAGTTTCGACAAAGTTAAAAATGAGCCCAATAAGTTCATTGTTAAATTTAAAAATGACAAAAACAATATGAATGAATTTTATTTGAGTAAAATTTTTGTCATAAATAAAACAGAGTGTGAAAAAGACTTTTATCAAGGAATAAAAATAGGCTTAGGGGTTTTTCAATTAAAACCCATCAAAAACGACCAAATAGTTCAATTAGAATTATTTGACAAACATCCTAAAAAACCACAACAACCGAAAATCGCCAAAATTCATTTTCAATATTATCCTGATTCTGCGACTCGTTTCTCAAAAATACAAAATGAGAAGATAGATATATTAATAGAACCAACAAATGAAAATATATCTGAAATCAAAAAGAAAAACATAAATCATTTAAAAACAGTAAAGAATAATTTTTTAAATTTAGAATTTATCTTATTGATTAATAAACTTTTAAATTTCGATACAGCAAAAATTCTTTATGAAATTATTCAAGCAAATAAAGAAGATGAAGGAATGGATTATCCAGAAATTGATTTCTTTTTAAATCCTGGTTTAATCGGTGGAAATATGGAAGACAAAAAACCAACCGATAGTGTCGACGAAACAGAACAAAAAAACATAAATCTACAATGAATCGTTTTAAAACAGAATTGCAAAACAAATCGCAAATACAAAAGGATAATAAAAAAATTAAAATTTTAATCACTCAAGATGAGAATAACTTGAGAAACAGCTTTTTATCTAAATTACAAGTCGTTTTGAAAGAGATAGATTTTCGATATGAAATGGAAAAGAATGATTTTAACACTATGTTGGCAATAGATCAAAAAAGAGATTTTTACATAGTTTCTTTTAATACAAATGAAAATAACGGCAAAAATGGCAATAATAATTATTTATTAGCTTTATTGGATGAAATAGATAATATTCCTATCGAACAAAAAACAGCCCACAAAACAGAAAATCATTCAGAAACAGAAACAGACCAAACAGGTTCCAATTCATATTCAGAGAAAATAAAGCAAATACAAACCATTTTAAAAGACAATTATGTTCATGTTCCTTTATTTTCTAAACAACAAAAAAATTCTATTACCAGAGATAAAATTCAAAATTTTAAAACGGATACTTTCGGTAATATTAATTGGTTAGACTGCCCTGTTCCGTTTTTTCATACAACTTTTTATTTTAAAATGACTCTTTAAGACTAAAAATTAATAGATAATTTCCTATCTTTTC
>NZ_AKIM01000030.1:0-5785 GCF_000300695.1 Italian clover phyllody phytoplasma str. MA1 | reverse complement strand
TGATTACACAGGTATGGATTATAAAGAGATTAACTATAATCATTTCTAAAAGTTTTATATAAATATTATAGATCAACTAATCATAAAAAACATTTTATAAATTTAAAACCAAAAATAATTATTATCACTAATAAACATATTAATTGTAAAAAAGGATTAAAATAATGACAGATCACAAAATTATAGATGGTATTTTATTTAAAAAAATGGTAATTAATGGCGCTATTAATTTAAAAAATAATTATAAAAAAATAAACAATTTAAATGTTTTTCCTGTTCCAGATGGAGATACAGGGACTAATATGCAAATGACTATGGCAGAAGGAATAGAAAAACTAAAACTTGTTGACGATCCCTCTATCGTGAAAATGTCTAAAGTTTTATCTGACGCTTTATTGATGAGTTCTAAAGGAAATTCGGGAGTTATTTTATCTCAGTTTTTTTCAGGTATTTTCGAACAAATTAACGTTTTTCAAAAAGATACGATTGATATTTCTCAATTTATCGACTCTTTTGTGAATGGTTATAAAAAAGCTTATGAAGCGGTTATGAAACCAGTTGAAGGCACTATTTTAACTGTTTTACGTGAATCTATCGAAGCGACTCATAAGAAAAAGAGTTTTAAAGTTTTAAAAGATGTTTTAAAATATATGATTAAACATGCTAAAATTTCTTTAAACAAAACAACCGATTTGCTACCCGTTTTAAAAAAATTTAATGTTGTTGATAGTGGTGGAGCTGGTTTTGTTTGCATTTTAGAAGGTATGTTAAAAATATTAGAAAACGATGAATTAATATTGGAAACATATGATTCATTCGACGAAGGTGCTCATTCTTTTGATAATATCGAACATGTCGTAGGAGAAAATCTAAAATACATGTATTGTACAGAATATATCGTTCAATTAAGACCTAAAAGTGGTTTTATTTTAGAAAATAAAAGAAAAGAATTATTAGAGATTGGCGATTCTTTGATTTTATTAGAAAATAATAATTTAGTTAAAATACATATTCATACTAATATTCCTGGCGATGTTTTAACTAATTTATTACAGTACGGAACTTTAAAAAGATGTAAAGTTGATAACATGAAAGAACAAAACGAAAACGTTGTGAAACAAAAAAACGCCGATAACGCTTCTCAATTAAGTTATTCTTTAATATCGGTTGTTTCTAACGAAGAAATCAAAAATATTTTTTCAGATATGAATGTTAATTATATCATTAATAAATCCGATAAATCTAATAAAACAGTTTCTTCCAAAGAATTTAACAAAATTTTTAAACAATTAAAACCTTCTCATGTTATCGTTTTAACTAACGGTGAAAAAAATAAATTAGCGGCACAAAAAGCTTTAAAAGCTTTTTCTGATTTAAAGGTTAATTTAGTAGAAACGCAAAACATAGCTGAAAGTTACAGTGCACTTTTATCTTTTGATGAAACAGCTTCTTTAAAAGATAATTTAGCGAATATGCGACAAAACATTAAAAAAAATAAAATTGGCGAAGTAGTCCATTTAAAAAAATCTAATCAATTTCCTACAGATTCATTAAATATTAATGAAGAACATTTTGCGGAAATATTAGAATCTTTAAAAAATAATAAAGATAATTATTTAGCCATTTTAGAAGAAAAAATTCTTTATAATCATTTGGATTTAAACACATTAACAAAATATTTATTAAAAAAAATGGTTAATTCAGACAATAAATTTTTAACTATTTTTTATGATTATAAAAAAGTTTCTCAAGAACATTTAGACCAAATAGAAGGTTTTTTAACAGATAAATATCCTTTTTTAGAAGTTGAAAAAATAGAAAATGACGACGCAATGCTTCCTTATATTTTCATTTTAGAATAAAAATAATAAATTAATTTTTATTATTTTTTTGTGTGGATATGGCGAAATGGTATACGCGCATGTTTGAGGGACATGTGAGAATTTTTCTCGTGTGAGTTCGAATCTCATTATCCACACCATAATAAAAAAATACAATAAAAATTGCTTTTATTGAAGGTTCGGCCGAGCAAATGAGTTATTTTTGATAAATAATTCATTTTTTTATGTTTTTTTAATATAATAAATGATACACTATAATTAGTTAGTAATAAATTGTTAAAATTTAGATTATATATAATATTTCTTGTTAAGTGGTTATTTTATATAATCACTTTTTTAATTTTATTCTCATTTACAAAGGAAAATATTTCAGAAAAAAGGAGGTTTTTTTTGAAAAATAAAGAATTTTTAAATAATATAGATCAATTATCTCAAGAATACGAACTAACTCGTGAACAGACTATTCAATCTTTTGAAAAGGGTTTAGTTTCTGGTTGTAAAAAAAATTACCAAGTTAAAAGTTGTCGTACAGAAATTACTCCAGAATATGATGAAATTTTCTTATATAAACAATATTTAGTAATTGATCCTAACGACGAAGAAACGCTAAATGCTAACGAATATAGTTTCCTTGATTTAGAGGAGGCGCAAAAATTAAAAGAAGACGCACAAGTAGGAGATATTATCGAAATTGAAGTTGATCCGAAAGATTTTAATTTTTATGCTAGTAAAGATTTTAAAAATAAATTTAACGAAGAATTGATCAAACAAAAAAGAGAAACCATTTATAATTTTTTTAAAAATTATGAAAAAAAATTAATCAGCGGTAAAGTGATAGCGGAAAATAATCATTTCTACACTTTAGAATTAGAAAAAGAAATCAATACTTTATTATCTAAAAAAGAAACCCTTCTTAATGATAATTTTCGTATTGGTGAAAGAATTTCAGTTTTTGCCGTAGAAGTTCAAAATACTACTAAAATGCCTAAAATTTTCGTTAGTAGAGTCCATGTTAATTTTGCTGTTGAATTATTAAAAGAATTTGTTCCAGAAGTGCAAGAAGGCATCGTTAAAATTATGGGAATAGCGCGCATACCATCAGACAGAATTAAAATAGGCTTAATTTCTACTGATCCTAAAGTAGACCCTATTGGTTCTTGCATCGGCGAAGGCGGAAGTAGAATAAAAAGTGTGGTTAACATTTTAAAGGGCGAAAAGATTGATTTATTTCAATGGAGTTCTGATCCGATAGAATTGATAACTAACTCTCTTCAACCGGCTCAAATTCTTAAAATTACCGCTATTAACGAAAAAAATAAAACAGCGTCTGTTGTGGTTGCTGACGATCAAGTCTCTTTAGTAATTGGTAAATTAGGCAAAAACGTTAAATTAGCCGCTCAGGTGACTAAATGGAATATTAACATTCAAACTTTATCTCAACAAGAAGAAGTAGAATGATTTAATCATTATGGTGAAAAAAGTATTCTTACCTAAAAATATTTTAAGAACTTGTATCGTTAGTCGTCAAAAAAAACCCAAAAAAGAGTTGATTCGTGTAGCGATTTCCAATCAAGGTGTTATTTCTCTTGATTTGGAACAAAAACTGCCCGGAAGAGGTGCTTATTTTATTTTAAATAATGAAAATCTTTTGTTAATTCAACAAAAAAAACTTTTAGATAAAAAATTAAAATCTTTTGTTGATGAAAAGATTTATAAACAACTTTGGGATTTGTTAAATTGATAAGAGAAGAAAAATGCTATTCAAAGGAGAACAGAAAAATATGAATTTAGAAAAAAATCCAAAAGAAGAAAAAACGACTGATAACGAAACTATTGGAGTAACAAGTTATGTTTTCAATCCTAAACACACAGTTCAAGATTTAGCTAAACACTTACAAGTTTCTAATATTTTTTTAATTAAAAAAATATTAGAAATGGGTGTTAAAACTAATATTAATCAAACCTTAGATCGAGAAACTATTGAACTTTTGGGATTAGAATTAAACCTTAAAATCATTTATTCTCCTCAAGTTGATCCAGATCAAAAAAAAGGTAAATCTAAAAAAGAGAACACTAAATTGACTAAAAGAGTTCCTATTGTGACTATTATGGGACATGTGGACCATGGTAAAACAACTTTATTAGACTCTATCAGACAAACTCGTGTAGTAGACCAAGAATTTGGGGGGATTACTCAACATATCGGAGCTTATGAAATTAGTTATAATAATAATAAAATAACTTTTATCGATAGTCCAGGTCATGAAGCTTTTTCACAAATGCGTTCTAGAGGGGCTAAAGTCACTGATATTTGTGTTTTAGTGGTAGCTTGCGATGACGGAGTCAAACCACAAACTATTGAATCTGTAGAACATGCAAAAGCGGCTAATGTGGACATCATTGTTGTTATTAATAAAATTGATAAATTGAACAATAAAAAAGAAAACATTATGACTGAATTATCCAATTATGGCTTATTACCTGAAGAATGGGGAGGCAATACTCCTTATATTGAAATGTCGGCTCTTAAAAAACAAGGTTTAAACAACTTATTAGAAATGATTTTGTTAATGAGTGATATTAAAAACATTCAAACTGATTTAACAAAAAAAGCCGAAGGAACGGTTTTAGAAGCTAGTTTGGTCAAAAATAAAGGACCTTTAGCTACTTTAATTCTCACTAACGGAATTTTAAAAATCGGTGATGTGGTTGTTGTCGGTGAAACTTATGGTAAAATACGCTCTATAGAAGACGATTTAAAGAAAAGTTTTAAACAAGCGGTTCCTTCGCAACCAGTAGTAGTTTCTGGTTTAAAACAAGTGCCTCAAGCTGGCGATCATTTTATGTTAGTTGAGAATGAAAAAGTCGCGAAACGCATAGCAGACGAAAGACAACATTTAGCGAAAGAAAAAAAATACGCTCTTTTAGATGAAACAGCAACTTACAATGATAATGTTTTTGAATTAGAAGACGAAAACAAAACTAAAACTTTAAACATCATTTTAAAAACTGATACTCAAGGAAGCATTGAAGCGATTCGAAAAGCTTTAGGACAAATGTCTACCGAAGAAGTGAAAATTAATTTTATTAAAACTTCTGTAGGGATGGTAACTATTAATGATATTAATTTAGCCAAAACTTTTGAAGCTTTATTAATCAATTTCAATAATCCTTTAAATAATGATTTGCTTAAGTTTGCTCAAGATTCGAAAGTAGAAATTAAAACTTATCAAATTCTTTATAAAATGATGGAAGATATTGAAATTGAATTGAAAAAATTAATCAAACCTGTTTTTGAAGAAAAAATGATGGGTCAAGCTGAAGTTAGAAAAATATTTTATATAAGTTCTATCGGTCATGTTGCGGGTTGTTATGTTACTAGTGGAACTATTTTTAACAATTCTTTAGCGAAAGTGATCCGTAATAAGGAAGTGATTTACGAAGGCAAAATAACTTCTTTAAAACATTTAAAAAATAATATCAATAGCGCCAAACAAGGCCATGAATGTGGTATTGTTTTAGATAATTTCAACGCTTTTCAAGTTGATGATATAATAGAATCCTCTAAAATGGAGAAGGTAGTGTAAATAATATGAGTATTGAAAATGAAAGAACAGCGAATTTAATTCACAAAGAAATAGTTTTTATAATTAATCAAATAGTTATAAACGATAAAATAGGGTATATTAATGTCACTGATGTTGATTTAACTAAAGATTTATCCTTTAGTAATATTTATTATACTCTTTTAAAAGATGACAAAGAAACTGTGGCTTTAGCGGCTGAAGTTTTAGAAGAACATAAAAAAGAAATTCGTATGGAATTAGCTAAAAAAATCAGAAATATTAAAAAAATTCCTAATTTAATTTTTAAATATGATCAATCTTTAGTTTATGGCAAACATATTGATAAACTTTTAGAAGACATAAATAAATAAAAAAAGA
>NZ_AKIM01000029.1:0-5602 GCF_000300695.1 Italian clover phyllody phytoplasma str. MA1 | reverse complement strand
ATAGTGGCGGTTCTCGGGAAAAAGACCAAACTCTTAACCAATTATTAACCGAAATGGATGGTTTTCATAAATCTAAAGGATTGATCGTTATCGGTGCTACCAACCGAAAAGATATGCTAGATTCAGCTTTACTTCGTCCCGGCAGGTTTGATCGTCAATTTACTGTTGGTTTACCTGATATTAAAGCTCGTGAAGCTATTCTTAAAGTCCATGTTAAAAATAAAAAACTAGATCCATCGGTTGATTTAGAACAAATAGCTAAACAAACGCCTTCTATGAGTGGGGCCAATTAGACTCTGTTTTAAATGAAGCTTCTATTTTAACAGTTAGAAATCAAAAAGAAACGATTCACATGTCGGAACTAGAAGAAGCGATTGATCGTGTTTTAATGGGTCCAGCGAAAAAATCAAGAAAATATGATGAAGAAGAAAAGAAAATGGTAGCTTATCATGAAGCAGGTCATGCTGTGATTAGTTTAAAATTAAAATATGCGCAAAAAGTACAAAAAATAACCATTATTCCTAGAGGAAATGCGGGTGGATATAATTTAATGCTTCCAGAAAAAGAAACTTTCTTTTCTTCTAAAAAAAGAATGTTAGCTAATATTATCTCTTATTTAGGTGGAAGAGCGGCTTAAGAATTAATCTTTAATGATGTTTCTAATGGGGTTTATGGAGATTTTAAATCGGCGACCCAAATAGCGACCCAAATGGTGACCAAATTAGGAATGTCTGATTTAGGGTCTATGAAAAACGATAATAATTCTTTTGTACGTAATGAAATAGTAGAAAAAGAAATTAAAAAAATCATCGATGAATGTATGGAAGAAACAAGAAAAATCATTAAAGAAAATAAAGATTTATTAGATAAAATAGCTCATATTTTGTTAAAACAAGAAACTATCGTCAAAGAACAATTAGAACAAATAGTTAATCAGAACAATTGAAACATATAATACAAACATAAAAAAAAGAACCCTTAAAAGGGTTCTTTTTATATTGAGAAAATTTTTATCAAATAAAGATTATTTTTAGTATAAAGAAGTAATAAAAGTTTTATTTTAATAAATACATTAAAATACTGCCAGCAACATTAACATTTAAACTTTCTACCGAAGAAGTGTCAATATTAATAAAATAAGACGAAAGATCTTTGACTTCTTGAGAAATACCAGACCCTTCATTCCCTACCACTAAAGCTCTTTTTTTATTTTTTAAAAATTCTGGGTTTAATTCTTTTAAATCAATAGTTTTTTCATTAACAGAAGAACTGAAAATATAAGTGTTATCTGTTTTTAAATTGTTTAAAAAAGAGATGGTATCGCCTCTTTCTAAGAATAAATTAAACAAAGCTCCTTGGGTAGCGGCGATAACTTTTTCATTATAAAAGTCAACGCTTTTATCGCTGAAAAAAACATGTTTAAAACCGAAAGCACTAGCGCTTCTTAATAATGTACCAGTGTTTCCAGGGTCTTGAACATCATCTAAGACTAAAATTTTATCACTTTGCAAAACGTTTTTTTTCATTTGACAAACTGCTACTTGAGAATATAAAATTTTATTTTTATTTAATTCTCTCATTAAGTAATCTTCCATCAGAACACCTTCGTGTTGGTCGGTATTAGTGGTATAAAGTTCTAAAACAACCCCGCTTTTTAAAGCTTCTTCAACTAAATGCTCACCAAAAACTAAAAATTCTTGGTATAAATCACGATATTTTTTTAAAGCTAATTTTTTTAATTTTTTAAATTTAGGATTTTTTTTAGATAAAATCACGTTTATTTTCTTTCTTAGATATATTTTTTTTAATCAATCAAATTACTTCGGAGCAAGAAGAGTGTTTTGCCTTTCTTGAATCATTTTTAACAATAAAGTCCAAGGCATACTGGCGCATTTAAATTTACCAGTAAAATGGGTCGCATTTTCTAAAATATGTAATTCTTCTTTTAAAACTTTTTTATCAAAAGGTTTATTTTCTAATAAATTAAGGAAATGATTGATTTGTTCGATACTTTCTTCTAAAGTGGTATTTTTCAAATGAATAGACATGAGCGAAGCGGAAGCAACTAAAATAGAACAACCTTGTAATTCGTATCTAATATTAACAATCTTATTCTTTTCCAAAGCAACTTGAAGAGTTATTTCATCACCACAAGAAACGTTTTTCTGTTGAGATAGGTAGGCATGAGGGTTATTTTTTTCTAACCCTATATTAGCGGGATTTTTATAATGTTTTAAGATTAATTGACGATACAATTCTTGTTTAGACATCACCAAAAGAACTCTTTCTTTTCCAATAAATTAAAAGACTATTTTTTAATTAAAAACGATTAAAGCTTTAAATTTATTTTTTTTAGTTAATAAAACGTATTTATCATATAAAACATCTTTAGAACTTAAAAGATAATCTACTTGTTTAACAGGATTTTTAAAAATTTTCACTGATCCTGAAGAAATGATTTTTTTAGCTTCGTTTTTAGAAGCAGTTAGTTGGGTTTGTACCAAAGCGTCCGCTAAAGGCAGATAAGTATTAGTTTGCACAGTTACTAAGTGTTTTTGCAATAACACAAAATCTTCTTTTTGAAAAACATGTTTTTTAGAGAATAAAATCTCGTTAACTCGAAAACATTCTTTAAAAACCTCTTCTCCGTATAAAAAAGTAACAATACTTTTAGCTAATTCTTTTTGAGCTTTTCTTTGTTGTGGATTTTGTTGAACCTCTTCTTCTAATGATATAATAAAAGTTAGTTTTAACAAAGTTAAAGTTTTTAAATAATTAACTACATCATTATCAGCCGTATTTAAGAAATATTGGTAAATTTGATAAGGACTCGTTAATTTTTGGTCTAACCATAAAGTATTTTTTTCACTTTTGCCAAATTTAACCCCTCGACTATTTAACAATAAAGGGATACTCATACCGACTGGTTTTTCTTCTAGGGTTTTTTTTTCTAATTTACGAATTAATTCTAAACCGCTGGTAATATTGCCCCATTGATCAGAACCACCCATTTGTAGTTTAATTTGTTTATTTTTGTATAATTGATGAAAATCTAAAGCTTGTAAAATCATATAAGAAAATTCCGAATAAGAAATTCCTGTTTTCAACCTTTTGGCTACTGTGTCTTTAGCGATCATATAATTAACGTTGAATAATTTACCGTAAGTCCTAAAAAAGGTAATAAGATCTATTTGAGAAATCCAATCATAATTATTAACAAATGCCACTTTATGAGGGGATAAAATGTTAGTTAGTTGTTTTTGAATTTGCTCTACATTATGATAAATCGTTTCTTTAGAAAGTAAATTTCTTTCTTCAGTTTCTTTAGGATCACCGATTAAACCAGTCGCTTGCCCGATTAAAATAAACGGAATATGACCTTTTTGTTGTAATAATAAAATAGTTGTAATTTGCACTAAATGACCTACAGTTAAAGAATTCCCAGTAGGATCAAAACCGCAATAAAAATTAATAGATTCGTTATTTAACATCTCTTCTAATCTTTTCTCATCGCTACAATCTTTTATTAAATTACGCCATTTTAGTTCTTGAAATAAAAGCATTATTAACTCCTTTAAATGATTTTAAAAAAAAATAAATTTCTTATATAACTTAAAAAACGAGATTAAAATAATCTCGTTTTTTCATGATTCAAAATCTTTTTTTATTAAATTATTTCTTAAAATTAAAAAAATTATTTTCTTTCTTTAATTCTAGCAGCTTTAGCTGAAAGTTTTCTAATGTAATAAAGTTTAGAACGTCTTATGATTCCGCGACGAGTTACTTCTATTTTTTCATATAAAGGTGAATGAATTGGGAAAATTCTTTCTACTCCTATGCCAGAATAAACTTTTCTTACAGTAATGTTTTCAGAAATATTACTGCCTTGACGTTTAATAACTAACCCTTCAAATGTTTGAATTCTTTTTTTGTTACCTTCTTCAATTTTAATGTAAACTTTTACAGTATCACCTGGTTTGAAATCAGGAACAATTTTTAAATTGTTTTCGTTAATTGAATTTAGTAATTCTTGTCCTTTTAAATTCATGATTTTCTAATTTCCTTTATAAAATGAATCATCATCTCAATCTTTTTTATTGATTTTTTGATTTTTAGTTTCTTTTTTAATTTCTTCTAATAATTGCTTTTGTTTCTCGTTTAAAGTGATTTTTTCTAATAAATCCGGTCTTTTTAAAAAAGTGTTTCTTAAACTTTCTTTTTCGCGCCATTGAATAATGTTTTTATGATAACCTGATAAAAGTATATAAGGAACTGATTTGTTTTGATAAGTTTGCGGTTTAGTGTATTGAGGATATTTCAATAAACCATTTTGATGAGAGTCGTTTAAATAAGATTCCTTTTTAATGACATCAGGAACTAATCTCGCAATAACGTCTATAAAAACTGTAGCCGCTATTTCGCCGCCAGTTAAGACGTAGTCGCCAATGGAAATTTCTTCATCCACATAATCTAAAACTCTAGCATCTACACCTTCATAATTACCACATAAAATCACTAAATGAGAAAAATTTTGGACATATTCAACAGCTTTTTGTTGAGTCAATACATTCCCTTGAGGAGATAATAAAATTACTCTACTTTTAGAATAAGTTTTTATCTGTTGAAGAGCGTCGTAAAAAGGAGGAAATTTCAACAACATACCTACATCTCCACTGTAAGGAATATCATCTATTTGATTGTGTTTATTATTGCTATATTTTCTTAAATCGTGAATTTCAAACTCAATTTGTTCGTTAATTTGAGCCCTTTTAATAATAGAATTGTTTAAAAAACTATCAAAAAAAGAAGGAAAAATAGTAATAATATCAAATTTCATATTTATAAAAGCCTTTTTTGCCAACTTACATCAACAATTAACCTAAAATATATTATATTTTAGGTTAGGAAAAATATTGATTTTACGCTTGTTTATTATTGTTTTTGTATTTTTTCAATAAATTTTGAACAGTTTTTGTAGGCTCTCCACCGACTGAACGCCATTTATCAATTTTCTCAACATCTAAATTAATTAAATTTTTGAATGGTTCATAAGTTCCTAAAATCTCTAAAAATTTGCCATCTCTTTTATTTTTGGAAGTTATAGCAACTACACGATAAAAAGGTTTTTTATGAACACCAAAACGTTGTAAACGAATTTTAACTGACATTTTTTATTCCAAGCCTACTTTCTTTAAAAATACTCTATCTCATTAATTATAAAATAAAAAACCATATCTGTCAACAACTTAAATATAATAAATAATAATATTATTATAATAAGTTTTATTGTTTATTATATTTAAGTTTTTCATATAAAAAACTTTTTAGATATTTTTTTATTTATATTTATTACAAATAATATTATAAAGCAAATTATCTGTTTTTTTTAAGATTTATGTTATAAAACGTCATTTTTCTTTTATCTGAAAGTGTTTTATATATTAATTAAGTGAAAAAGTTTAATTGAGAATGTTTTTGGCTAAAAAGATATGTATCCTGAATCATTTGAGGTGTTCCAAAACTTTAGACACTTTTTATTTTTTAAAAATTCTTTAAGACTAACTATTAAGTTAGTCTTTTTTTCTTTTCTAAGACTAAAAAA
>NZ_AKIM01000028.1:0-15471 GCF_000300695.1 Italian clover phyllody phytoplasma str. MA1 | reverse complement strand
GACTTGTAATCAGTAGGTTGCGGGTTCGATTCCTGTTTTTGGCACCATTATGAGGCCCGTTAGCTCAGTTGGTAGAGCACTTGACTTTTAATCAAGGTGCCAAAGGTTCGAGTCCTTTACGGGTCACCATTTTATTTAATTTTTAGACAAATATAAACGAAAAATTAATTTGGCTTATTTGCCTGAATGGTGGAACAGGTAGACACGTGGGACTTAAAATCCCATGGTTTTAGAGCCGTGCCGGTTCAAGTCCGGCTTCAGGTACCATTAAAAAAGGGGTTTTAGCTCAGTTGGTAGAGCGCCTGTCTTGCACACAGGAGGTCAGCGGTTCGAATCCGCTAAGCTCCACCAACATTAATATTAATAATTTCAAAAATTAAAAATTAAAAAAACAAAATTTAAATAAAGGCGGTGTAGCTCAGCTGGCTAGAGCACATGGTTCATACCCGTGAGGTCGAGGGTTCAAGTCCCTCTGCCGCCACCATCGTATGGACCTGTAGCTCAGTTGGTCAGAGCCACCGGCTCATAACCGGTTGGTCGTAGGTTCGAATCCTACCGGGTCCACCATAAATTTAATTAAAATTTTGTTATAATTATTTTTTGGAGGAATACCCAAGTCCGGTTGAAGGGGCCAGTCTTGAAAACTGGAAGGTCTGAAAGGACGCGGGGGTTCGAATCCCTCTTCCTCCGCCAATATTTAAAAATAATTTTTTATAAATATTTACCAATAACTTATATTATAATTTTTATGATTTAAGTTGAGATCGCGGGATAGAGCAGTTTGGTAGCTCGTCGGGCTCATAATCCGAAGGTCGTAGGTTCAAATCCTACTCCCGCAACCAAAAAAACACAAAAAGGTCCGGTGGTGTAGTGGTTAACATGCTTGCCTGTCACGCAGGAGATCGCGGGTTCAATCCCCGTCCGGACCGCCAAGTAAATAATATTTGGCTCTGTAGCTCAGTCGGTAGAGCAGTGGTTTGAAGAACCTCGTGCCGGCAGTTCGATTCTGCCCGGAGCCACCATTGATTATATTTAAAATTAACTTTTTTTAAACAAAATTTGATGCATTTGTTATAATGTTTATGTATTATTAATTTTTATTAAATTAAAAATTAGAAAGAAAAAAATTGAAAAAAAGTAAATTTTGTTTAAAAAAAATTAATTTATTATTTTTTATTTCGATAGTTTTATTTTATTTTAACTCTTTTTTTGTTTATGCTATGGAAAAAAGCCAAAAAAAAGAAGAAATAGAGTTAAACATTTTAGAAGAAAAAAAAACAAGAAAAATGATAGATAAAAAATCTTTATCTGCAAATGATGATGTAATTTCACAACAGGAAAAATTTGATGAATCCGCTGCGATTGATGTTTCTTTTTCGTTGTTAGAAAATGATTATAAAAAACATTCATCCAAAAAACATTCTTTTATAGGATGGAAACATGATTTTGGTTCTTTGTTTTCTAAAAAAATAAGGCTTTTTTATAACGTAGCCCAAGTTAAAACAGTTCCTTGTATTTCTTTCCAAGAATGGTTAAACTTTAAACAGTTATGTTTTGGTCTTGTGGATCATCATATCCCTAAAGTTAATCTTTTATTTGATTTGATTGATTTTTCCGGCATTAAAGAAGAGTTTGTTGACGATAAATACGATAGAATAGCTTTAGAAACGGTTGATTTTTATCGTTTATTGAAGAAAGAACCGGCTTTAGGGTGTTTTTATTTTAAAAAGAACGAAATAAAGGCGATCGATTCGGTTAATATTTCGTTTTGCAATTGTAAAAACACAGGTTATTCTTTGTTAGAATTGATCCATGAAATAATACATTTTAGAGACAATGATTTAGATACTTTACAAAAACATTTAGTGATTTATTTTCAACATTTAATGGAAATCGTGAGAGGCGAAAATATTTCTGAAGAAGTAGAACTTTCTATTGAACAGTTATTGGATAAAATCGCTACTTCAACTGATATTGAGTCGTTGGAGCAAAATTTATTATTTCATTTGATTAAAAATTTAAGCCATAAATATGTTCCAGAAAAATTTTCCATCCATTCTACTTTGGAAAATAAAAAAATCAAACCCTTACAAGAAATGAAACTGACTTTATCTTTTGCACCACAACATCAAACTATTGGCTTTTTGTTAAAAATGAAAAATGACGCAGAAAACAATTTTTATCTTTATTTATATGAAATTTTTAACGAAGAAAAAAATGGACCAGAAAAATTACAATTTATCGATAAAGTGATGATTTCTAGCATCCAGAAAAATAAAGAGATGTTTTTTAATCATTTATCTATTAACGTTTTAAAAAAGAAAACTTTGTTTGTTAAAGGGATATCTTTATTTAACACACACATTTAAAAAATCAGCATTATCTTGGATAGTGTAAAAAAATAATAAATAAAATAAATTTTTAATTTTAAACGGAGAAAATTATGAATATAATGTACGATATTAATCCTAAGAGAATCACTGAAGACCAATTTGTTGTTTTAATCGAAATCCCTCAAGGTAGTAAGAAAAAATACGAAATTGATAAAGAAACAGGCTTGTTATCATTAGATCGCTATTTGACGACGTCTTTTCGTTATCCTGTTAATTATGGTTTCGTCCCTTTAACTTATTGTGAAGATAACGATCCGCTGGATGTTTTTGTTTTATCCCAAGTACCCTTAGATCCGATGGTTTTAGTTAATTGTCGTCCTCTCGGAGCGATTCGCATGATTGATAACGGAGAATTAGATGAAAAATTGATCGCTGTTCCTGTGAGAGATCCTTTAATGGAACAGTACCAAGATATTAAAGATTTGCCTCAACCTTTAGTAGCCGAAATAGAACATTTTTTACTTCATTATAAAGATTTAGATAAAAAAACAGTTTCTATCGAAAAAATAGAAGGAAAACAAGAAGCTAAAAACGTTATTAAACGTTCTTTAGTTGCTTACCAAGAAATCACTAAAAAATAACACTGTTTTAATTGTTGTAGCTTTTTTATTTTTCAAAAAGACTTATCGCCAATGATGTCTAATTTTTATTTTTAAAATTTATTTTTTGAAATGTATGAATGATTATAATTGTTTTTATGTTATTTTTATTTCGCATTTGATAAAATAACGAAAGAGATGACGAATAACAATGAAAAAAACTGTCATTTTAAATAAAAAAACTTCTTATGATTATTTCTTAGATAAAAAATATTGTGCTGGAATTAAATTATTGGGTAACGAAGTTAAATCTATCCGTTTAGGCAAAGTTAATTTAGATAGTTCTTACATTTATTTTGTGGGCGATGAATTGTTTGTTTATAATATGAAAATCGCTAAATATGATTTTAGTAATAATTTTGATTTTGAAGAAAATAGGAAAAAGAAGCTTTTGTTGAAAAAGCAAGAAATTTTACAAATAAAAAGCAAAATTAAATTGAAAAATTTTAGCGTTATTCCGATTAAACTATTCTTAATCAAAAACTTCTTTAAATTAGAGTTCGCTTTAGCTCAAGGTAAGAAAAAATACGATAAAAGAGCTGATTTAAAGAAAAAAGATGATAATTTAAGAATTAAGAAAGCTTTAAAATATTCTGAATATTGATCTTTTCTTTTTAAATAATTTCTGTTTTACCTTTTTAAAAGACCTTTTCTAAGGTCTTTTCTTTTAAAAAGGAAATAAAATATAGAACGTTTTTTAACGTTCTTAAGGATAAATAGCGTTAATATGTTATAATTCAAGCAAGGTGAAAAGAATGAAGACAGAAATAGTAAATAAAATTAAATTTTTAACAGACTTGATTAATAAAGCTAATTATGATTATTATAATTTAAACACTTCTGAAATAACAGATCAACAGTATGACGCTTCCTTACAAGAATTGATTTCTTTGGAAAAAAAGTACCCTGAATATAGATTAAATTATAGTCCTACTTTTAAAATAGGCGGAGCGGTTAATTCTAAATTTAAAAAAATAGTTCACGAAGTGCCTATGTTATCTTTAAAAAATGTTTTTGACTTTAAAGAGTTAAAAGACTTTTATCATCGTGTTTTGAAAAAAGTCAGTCGTTCCCATTTTATTACGGAATTGAAAATTGATGGAGTGGCGATTAATTTAAAATATGAAAAAGGTATTTTAGTCCAAGCCACTACTAGAGGGAACGGGCAAGTAGGAGAAGCGGTAATCGATAACATTAAAACCATTAAAAATATTCCTTTAAAAATACAAAAAGATATCGATTTAGAAGTAAGAGGGGAAATTTTTTTTAAACATGATGATTTTGAAAAATTAAACACTTTACAGGTAAAAAATAATAAACCGCTTTTTTCCAACCCTCGTAATGCCGCTTCAGGGACAATTAGGTTATTAAATTCTGATACCGTATCTCAAAGGATTTTGTCGTCTTTTATCTATCATATTGTCAAACCGACTGCTTTTGTTAAAACTCAAAAAGAGGTTTTGGACTTTTTAAAGGAAATGGGTTTTTCTGTTAATCCTTATTATTATGTGGCAGATTCATTTGAAGCATTAATTACTCATATTAATCGATATGAAAAATTAAAAGATACTTTACCGTATGATACGGACGGAGTTGTGGTTAAAGTCAACCAATTAGAACTTCATCCCCTTATTGGTTATACTAGTAAATTCCCTAAATGGGCCATAGCTTATAAATTTAATTCTTCCCAAGGAGAAACTATTGTTAAAAAAATTACCTTTCAAGTGGGTAGAACTGGTTCTGTAACTCCTGTAGCGGAATTATTGCCGGTTATGGTGAGTGGTAGTGTTATTTCTAAAGTTTCTTTGCATAATTATGATTATATTCAAAAAAAAGACATTAGGATTGGGGATACTGTTTTAATACATAAATCCGGTTCTATTATTCCTGAAATTATTAACATTATTCAAGAAAAAAGGACCGATCAAACTCCTTTTAAAATGATTACTCATTGCCCTTTTTGTCAAACACAGTTAGATAAAAAAGCTGATGAAGTAGATTATTTTTGTTTAAATGAAGTTTGCGAAGAAAAACAAATTAAAAAAATAATTCATTTTGTTTCCCGAGAAGCGATGGATGTTAATGTTTTAGGAGAAAAAACTTTAATTCTGTTTTTTCAAAAAGGTTTTGTTAAACAAATATCTGATTTATATTCTTTAAACTCTTTTCGTAGTCAATTAGAAGACTTGCCAGGTTTTAAAAGTAAAAAGGTTAACAATATTTTAAACGCTTTAGAAACCAGCAAATCTCAACCTTTTGAAAGGCTCTTGTTCGCGTTAGGTATTAAACATATTGGGATTAAGGTTGCTAAAATTTTAGTTCAAAAATATCACAACATCTATGCTTTAAAAGAAGCTACCGAAGAGGACTTATTAGCCATCCCTGAAGTAGGCATTAAAATTGTTGAAAGTCTGGGAGATTATTTTAAAAAACCTCAAAATTGGGAAGAAATAAATCTTTTAACGCAACATAATCTTCAATTTCAAAATGATTATAAAAATACAACAACAGTTCAAGATAATTTCTTTAAAGGCAAAAAAATTGTTTTAACAGGTAGTTTGAAACATTATTCGCGCAAAGAAATATCCTCTCTTTTAGAAAAAAAAGGTGCTTTAATCGTTAATTCTGTTTCTAAAAATATAGATTATTTAATTTGTGGTCACGATAGTGGTTCTAAATTAGTCAAAGCTCGCACTTTAGGAATTAAAATTATTGATGAAGAAGAACTGGAACAAAGTTTATCCGAAATATAAAAAGAAAAAAAGGTAAAAAATAATAAAATGAAAAATATTGGTGTGGATTTGGTAGAAATAAAAAAAATAAAAGATGTTGGATTGGATAAAATAGCTAATAGAATTTTATCTCTTAAAGAACACGAATGTTATGCTACTATTACTAATAAAGAGGTAAAGTATAGTTATGTCGCAGGAAGATGGGCTGCTAAGGAAGCTATTTTTAAAGCTTACGCTAAAGGCGATTTAACTCATAATTATTCTGATTGGTCTATTTTAAATCATGAGCCTTATGGTTTGCCCTGCGTTATTGATCCTTATCAAAATAAAATTATGATTTCTATTTCGCACACAGATAATTACGCTATCGCTTTTGTTATTTTGATGTGAGAATTGATGATATGAATTCGTTTAATAAATAAAAAAGAGCTTTATGGGCTCTTTTTTATTTATCTTTCAATATTAAAGTTTGGTTCCTGTTTTTCAGGGGGAAAACAGTTTTCTTTTGTTTTAAAAGAAAGATAAATTATATATAAAGCGAATATAATCAAATGAAAGATAATCAGGGTTAATAAAATGTTTTGCCATTTTTCTAAGGCTTGTTGGTTTTTTTCTAAACGTTCTAATTGAGCGTTTTTTTCTCGGGGTTTTTCTAATGTGTAATCAATGAATGATTTTAATTTTTCTTTTATTTGATTATATTTTTGTAAGGCATCTTCGAAATAAATTTTAGCGCGGTCTAATTTATTATTCATAGAGGGACTTTTATCCTCTATTTCATAACTTTCAAATAAATCGTTACCTTTTTTCATCAAAGATAAAGCGTTATTGTCTGATTCATCATTTTGTATTTGGTCAGTAATCTCTTTTTTTAAAGCGATTAAGACTTCGTTATCTCCCGCAGATAGATCCACTAATGACAACCATTCTTGGACTGATTTTTGTTTTTCTTCTACTCTTTGTTTGGTTAATTTGGTGTTGTATTTTTTGAGTCGAGTGATAATTTTTTTAAATTCTTCGTTAACATTGTTGAATGAAGTTAATAAATCGTCAAAAGAGGGTTTTTCTTCTTTGTCTTCTTCTTTTTCATTTTCTATTACGTCTGATTCTGTTTTTGCTATTTGGTATTGTTTTTCGCAAGCTACCCATTTGCTGATAATTGTTTGAGAATTTTGTTGATTTTCTAAATTATCTATAAATCCATTAAATTCTGAATGATCTTCTTTTTGGTTTTGAATTAGTTCGTTTAATTTTTTAGCAATCCCTAATTCTCTTTCTGCTATTTCTTTATTGTTTAATAGTTCTTGATGTATGGGAATAACGTTCTTTAAATTATTGTTAGCCCCGAAAAGAAGCTTATTATTAATTAAAACCAAAAGAAAAAGGGTTAAAAGGAGAATAAAGATTTTTTTAATTGATTTTTGATGTGATATGTGGGAATGATAATTGTTTATTGTTCTAAACTCTTTTCTAATTTAAGTTTGATTTGTAAAATGGATTATATTAGCATTTTTGAATTTTTTCTTTTCCAAAATTAAATATTAAAAAGCAAATATTATCCGCTTGCATTATAACATAAAAAGATTTATAAAAATAAAAAAGAAAACCTCCGAGGACTCATTTTTAGTATAACTTTTAGATGAGTTTGGTGAAGGTTTTATTGCTGGAGATTTAGCTAATAGAGAAACCAAGATTAAATATGGATTTTTTTCCATTTCTTTTTTCTTTTGTTGTCATCATTAAGCAAAAAGATAATGATAATAAAAAGGATAATATTTAAGAAAATAATTGAAAAAATTTGGTTAGCGTTATTTTTTAATTTTTGATAACGGAACAATTCAACCACACTTTTCTCTTTGATATTAGAAGTTTTTATAAAGTGAAGTGGAGTGTTGAAATTGTCGCTGACAACATCATTGATCCCGATAAAACGATTATCTTTATCAAAAAAAAGAAAATTTAATGTTTTCTTTTTATGTTTTAAGTTGAAAACAGAATCAAATAAAGCCGAATCTCCTTTCAGACTGCCAACTTTGCTTTTGAAAAATTGGGGAAAATTAACTTTATTATCTGAATTGAATAGATAATACGCTTCTTGGCCTATTTTTAAATCGGAAATTTTGGTCATTTCTGCAATAGGATAATTATAATCAGATTCAAAAGTTAATAAAATTAAATTATTTTTATCAAAAAGAAAACTTTGTAAATGTCCTTTTTCTTTTCTTTTGCCTTCATCAGGAGTAGAGGTAATAATATTAATTTCATCTGAAAAAACATTGATAAAATTATTGATCCAATTATCCATCTTTTCGTATTTTTGATCTTCAAATTCATAGTCAGTATTGCAATTAGATAAAACGTAATATAAAAATTTATTATTGGCTAATCTTTGTTGATGAAGAATAACACCATTACCGTTTTGACCGTTACCTTTATGCCAAACGATTAAAGAATTTTTGATCTTATCTGATAAATCTATCTTTTCTTTTTTTGGGGCATTTTTCAATTCTAAAGACAAAAAAGAGTTATCGCCTTTATATAAATCATAGTTATTAAATTTACGTGTGTAAGTTGCGGAGATTTTTTTATTTTCTTTATTGCGTTTGTGTATAATTAATTCTAAGTTTTCATACCCCTTTTTGCCATCTATTTTTTTTAAGTGAATTTCTAAATCTTCTTGATGAGGGTCCATGAAAAAGATTTCTTCTTTATAATCGTAATTGCCGACTAAATAAATCAAAAATTTGTTCGTTTTTTTTGTCTTCTCTTGAGAAGAGGAAGGAATAACGATTGGTTTTTGATCCAAGAGCAATAAATCTTGAACAAAAAAATTTATTTTGCTAGGTTTGTTGTCTTTAAATTTATTTTGAAATTTCTTTATTTTATTTTGTAAAATAATTTGGTAATCTTTATCTTCAAAAGTTGGATTTACTTGAAGTCTTTGTTTCATTTCTTCAAATCTTTCGTTAATGTGGATCATATTGATCGCTTGGGAAAAACTATCGGTGGTTTTATCACCTTGAAGAACGCTTCTATTCATCCCTATAATTTGACCTTTATTGTTAAACACCATTCCTCCGCTATTGCCGCTATCGATTTGAATATTGAAATTAATTTCTTTTTCATTATGGTAAATAATGCTACCTTTTTTCAATAAATTAATTTCTGGATATTGCCTAGGACTTTGAGAAATGGGATTGATATAAGGCCATCCGGAACCAAAAAAAGGATAATTATTTTCTTGATTTTGTAGTATTTCGTTTTCGTATACGAAAGTGAAAGCTATTTTAGGGTTTTTTATCAATTGAGAACCTATACTATAAATATCTTCCCCTTCTTTTAAGGTCAGAGATGGTTCTGGTTGGAGAAAAGGTTGTTTCGCTGTTTTTAAAATATCTTCCACTTTTTTAAATAATTCATGGTCGGAATCAATAAAAGTGACAATACCTATGTCATCTGTATCGCGCTTATTATTGATATAATTATATACAGAAGCTGTTTTCTGTTTAAATTCGTGGTTAAAAATATGAATAATTTCGTTTTTGCGCGCGTGTTCTATCACGTGGCGGTTTGTTAAAAGATAATATTTATATTTTATTTCTCCTGTATATTTATCTTTAATTTTATCTATGTCCCAAATAAAACCAGAACCTAGAAAATCTTTATAATTGATTAAAAAATTAAGTTTCGATAAAGAACGAATTTTGCTGGATAATGATTCTTTTTCAGAAAGAGACGAATCTTCTAAAGGAGAAATGGTTTCAGTAGGCAATTCTGTATGATGTGGTTTTTCAATATTTTTTAAAGAGGCTGAACAATAAGTATCAATTAAGTATTTTTTTAAATATTGTTCAAAGGAGATAACTTTTTCAGGAAAATTTTGATGAATTAAACCTAAAAAAAGACCGTTTTGATCTAAGAAGATATTAAATTTTTTGTCTTCTTGGTCTGTTTCTTTTATCTTGATTGGCAAAAAAAATTTATTATGAGTATCTTCTTGTTGGAAAAATTCTTCATCTTCCTCTATGGTTATGGTATGGATGATACATTTTAAAAAATTATACATACTGTTAGAAGTGATAATATAGTTAATTTCAGTTTTGTTATTTTTATTCTCCTTATCAGGCAAAGAAATGCCGATAAATTCACCTTTGGTGTTGAAAAAAATTTTATTATTTTTACCTTTAATAGAAATGGGCAAATAATGGGTATTATTTTCGTCGTAATCTTCACTTATGATGCCTTCTTGGAATGGCTTGATATTTTCTTTTGTATCCAATGTAAAAGCGTATACTGTTTCGCCAATACGGAATTTATGCCTTTTCAATTCATAAGAAGAAGCTGGTTTTTCTTTGTTTTTTTCTTTTTCGAAAACAGTTTGGATGTTTTTGTGAATTTTTTCAATAATTTCGCATTTCTTTTTCATATCGTTATCGTTTGTCTTGAATAATTGATTATTTTTGTTATAATGAAAAAGGTTTGGTTGTGTTTCCAAGTTAAAAAACATACGGTAATAAAAAAAACCGGCCAATAAAAAGATAAAAAAAGAAATGAATAAGTATTTTTTGGGTATTTTATTCACGTACATAAAGTTATTTTGTTTTTCTACCTTCTTTTAGTATTATGATATATTTAGTTTTACAAAATAAATAAATAGAATTGTTTTTTTAAGATCTTAACTATATTATATACTATTTTTTATCTGAGAAAAAAGAGACTTATTTAAAAAAAAAAAAAAAATAACTTTTTTATAATTTTATACTTGACATTTGATATAAAAATTAATATAATACTATTAGCAGTCATATTAAATGAGTGCCAAGGAGTATTATTTTGCTTTCTGATAGAAAAAGATTGATTTTAAAGGCCGTTGTTGAAAATTATTCCAAAGAAGATCAACCTGTTGGTTCTAAATTGCTAGCGAGTTTGCCTTATTTAAATTTTTCCAGCGCTACTATTCGTTATGATATGGCACAATTGGAAAAAAAAGGTTATTTAAAAAAAACTCATAAATCTAGCGGCAGAATACCTTCTTTAAAAGGCTATGCTTTTTATTTTAATAATTTAATAACACGCAATAATGAAACTATTAAAATGATTTCTTTATTTGACCAAATTTTAAATAAAAAAAGTTTAAATAAAGAAAAAATTATTAAAGAAGTTTTAGAGCTATTAAGTAATTTAACTAATTATGCGACTTTAATGATAGGTCCTGATGTTTTAAAAACTAATAAAATTAATAAAATCGATTTTATTCCTTTAAATTTAGAACAAGCCCTTATTTTGATTGTGACGGATAATGGCAATGTTCAACATCAAAATATTGTTTTAGAAAAAGATAGCGAATTGTCATTGCAAGATTTGCAAATAATATTTTCTGAATTAAATCATTTGTTAATTGGTAAATATTTATATGAAGCAATAGAAATTCTGAAAAGCGATATTGTTGCTACCGTTTTTGCAGCATATACCGAATATAAAGAACAACTGGTACAATCTTTGGTCGAAACCTTTTATAATTTTGCGACTGATAATTTTTATGTATATGGTGTTTCTAATTTTTACGATAATTCGGAATGCAAAGACCTTACATCCGCGAAAGACATTTTTAAAATATTAGAAAATGAAGAATTAAACAGAATTTTTTTTAATTATGAAGAAGTTATTTATAAATTCGCTAATCAAATTAGCTTAATGCCGTACAATAAATTTATGATTATTTCTATTCCTTATGATATTAATGAAAATGAAAAAGGATCAATTGCTATTTTAGGACCGACTATCATGAATTTTCAAGAAATTGTCCCCCTTTTGGAATATTTATCCGCTCATTTGTCGCAGCTATATGACAAAAATAATTATAAATTGGAATAAATAGGAGTTTATTTTTACATGAATAAAAATAAAAAAACACATAAAAACGAAGAAAAGATGAAAAAACCAAATCATCAAACTGAAGAAGTTCAAAAAGACCAAGATTGTGGTTGTCAAGGTGATAAAAAAGACAACGCTTCTCAAGAAGAAAGCAAAAACAACCAACCAGAAAAATCTTCTAAAAAGGATTGCGATGGTTGTGATAAAAAAAAGGATGAACAATCATCCTCTAATTCCCATGATAAAGACAATTCATCGTCCAAAAAAGATGAAAAAGATTTACAAGCGGAATTATTACAATTAAAAACCGAATTAATCAATGAAAAATTAAAATCTCAAGCAGATTTAGAGAATTTGAAAAAAAGACTTCAAAAAGAAAAAGTAGCAGACGTTAAATACGCTTCTATGAATTTGATTACCGACATGTTAGTCCCTTTAGAACAATTAGGACAAGTTTTAGAAATGCCTACTGAAGATGAAATGTTGCAAAAATTTCTCTTTGGTTTTAAAATGATTAACAAGCAAATTAACGATGTTTTAGAAAAAGACGGCGTTGTAGAAATAAAAGCTTTAGGTGAGAAATTTGATCCTAAATATCATCATGCAGTAGAAAAAATTTCTGATGTAAAACAACCAAACGACGTTAACGTTGTTGTTTTACAAAAAGGCTTTTTATACAAAGATAAAATTATTAAACCAGCTATGGTAAAAGTAAATGAATGGAGTGAAAATAAAAATGGCGAAAACAAATAAAATTATTGGTATTGACTTAGGAACAACTAATTCTTGTGTTGCTGTAATAGAAGGCGGAGAAGCTAAAGTTATTCCTAATGCGGAAGGTAGTAGAACTACTCCTTCAGTTGTAGCGTTTAAAAACGACGAAATCATGGTAGGTGAAGTAGCTAAAAGACAAATGCTTACTAACCCTAACACCATTATTTCTGTGAAAAGACATATGGGCGAGAAAGGTTATACTGTTGATGTAAACAACAAAAAATATACTCCCCAAGAAATAAGTGCTATGATTTTAAGAAATTTAAAAAAACAAGCAGAAGATTATTTAGGGGCTGAAGTTAGCCAAGCAATTATTACTGTACCTGCTTATTTCAATGACTCACAAAGACAAGCGACTAAAGATGCCGGTAAAATTGCTGGTTTAGAAGTGAAAAGAATTATTAATGAACCAACAGCAGCTGCTTTAGCTTACGGCATTGATAAAAGCGAAAAAGAACAAAATATTTTAGTTTTTGATTTAGGAGGAGGAACTTTCGATGTTTCTATCTTAAATTTAGCTGAAGGTAACTTTTCGGTTTTATCTACTTCCGGTGATAACAAACTTGGCGGTGATGATTTTGATGAACGTATTATTGAATTTTTAATTAAAGAATTTAAAAAAGATAATGGAGTGGATTTATCTAAAGATAAAATCGCTACTCAAAGATTAAAAGATGCTGCTGAAAAAGCAAAAAAAGAATTAAGTGGTATCGTTTCTACGCAAATCTCTTTACCTTTCATCAGTATGAATCCTACAAGTGGACCTCTTCACTTAGAATATACTTTAACAAGAGCTAAATTTGATGAATTAACACGTGGTTTAGTAGAACGTTGTTTAGCGCCTGTTAAACGTGCTTTAACTGATGCTAGCATGAAAGCGGAAGAAATTGATCAAGTTCTTTTAGTGGGTGGTTCAACAAGAATTCCTGCTGTTCAAGAATTAGTGAAAAAAGAATTGAAAAAAAATCCTAATAAAAGTATTAACCCTGATGAAGTAGTTGCTATGGGAGCTGCTATTCAAGGTGGTATTTTAATGGGAGACGTTAAAGATATCGTTCTTTTAGACGTAACTCCACTTTCCTTAGGGATTGAAACATTAGGTAATGTTTTCACTAAATTAATCGAAAGAAACACTACTATTCCTACTTCTAAATCACAAATTTTCTCCACTGCTGCTGATAATCAACCTTCTGTGGATATCCACGTTTTACAAGGAGAAAGACCTTTAGCGAAAGAAAATAAAACTTTAGGAAGTTTCCGTTTAAACGATATTCCACCCGCTCCAAGAGGAGTTCCTCAAATCGAAGTATCTTTTGATATTGACGTTAACGGTATTGTTTCTGTTAAAGCGAAAGATTTAGGCACTAATAAAGAACAAAAAATTACTATTTCTGGAACTGGTTCTTTATCAGAAGAAGAAATTAATCGTATGATTAAAGAAGCTGAAGAAAACGCTGAATCTGATAAAATCCAAAGAGATAAAATCGATACACGTAATAACGCAGAACAACTAATTTTCCAAACTCAAAAAACTTTAGAAGATTTGAAAGACAAAGTTAACCCTGAAGAAAAATCTAAAGTAGAAGAACATATTAAAAACTTAGAAGAAGCTTTAAAAGGTGATGATCAAGCTGTCATCAAAGAAAAATTAAAAACTTTAGAAAAAGAAGCGCAAAACATTACTCTTCAAGCTTATCAACAAGCGCAAGAGCAAGCTAAAAACGCGCACGACCACAGTCATGATCATAACCATGATAACGATAAAAACGACGATAAAACAGTTGATGCTGAATTTGAAGAAGAAAAAAAATAATAATCTAATTTAATATTTTAATGAACCAAAAAAAGCCTTTATGACTTTTTTTGGTTTCTTTTATTATCGTAAATTATTATTCTAATTAGGAGATTTATTTTGAAACAAAAAAAAGATTATTATAGCGTTTTAGGTTTAACTAAAGAAGCTAGCGCGAGTGAAATTAAATCCGCTTATAGAAAACTTTCTAAAAAATTTCATCCAGATGTTTATAAAGAAGCAGATGCTGAAAGTAAATTCAAAGAAGTACAAGAAGCTTATCAAACTTTAAAAGACCCTAATAAAAAAGCTAATTATGATCGTTTTGGTCACGCTGGTGACACTGGTGGTTTTGGTGGCGGTTTTGAAGGTTTTGGCGGTGGCGGTTCGTTCAACTTTGAAGATCTTTTTGAAAATTTCTTTGGCAGTTCTGGTTCTCAACGACAAGGACGTAATAATAATGTTGGAGCAGACTTGCATATTGAAACTACAATTGATTTTCTAGAAGCTGCCTTAGGAGTAGAAAAAGACATTAAATTTCACGTAGAAGAAGATTGTCAACATTGTCGAGGAACAGGGGCTAAAAACGCTCAAAGTGTGAAAACTTGTTCTTATTGTCATGGTAATGGTTATGTTGTTGTTAACCAACAAACTCTTTTAGGCAATATTCCTTCTCGACAAATTTGTCCACAATGTCGTGGTGAAAAACAAACTATTTTGCACAAATGTTCTTCTTGTAATGGACAAAAAAGAGTCAAAAAAGTTAAACAAATGAATTTGCAAATACCGGCTGGTGTAGAAAGTGGTATGACTTTAAGATCGCCTCAAAACGGTAATGGTGGTCATTTAGGTGCTGCTAATGGCGATTTATTAGTAGATATTAAAGTAAGACCGCATGAACATTTTAAAAGAGATGAACAAAACATTATTACCACTCTTTTCATTGATTTTTATCAAGCTGTTTTAGGAACTACCATTAGTGTAGCGACTATTTATGGCGATGTGGAACTTAAAATCCCAGCAGGAACCCAAACGGATACAAAGTTTAGGTTAAAAAACAAAGGAATAGCTTATTTAAATTCTTCTCGCAAGGGAGACCATTATGTTGTTGTTAAGATAAAAACTCCTACAAAAATCAGCAATACTGAAAAAGAACTGTTTTTGAAATTGCAAGAATTAGATAGATTAAATAATAATGTTAAAAAAAATAGATCTTGGTTTTTTTAACGTTGTATTTAAGCTTTAAATAAATAAAAAAATATCGCTCTTTTTTAAATAATTATTATATCAAATTGTTTATATAATTT
>NZ_AKIM01000027.1:0-6424 GCF_000300695.1 Italian clover phyllody phytoplasma str. MA1 | reverse complement strand
TCTAATTCATTAAAAAGAGATAATAATTCATCTTTATGACGAAGAGCAAAATTATGTTGTTAAATTAAATTTAAAATTATTAATTCTAATTCTTCTATATTTTTCTTAACATATTGCAGAGGTCTAAGGTTTTTTGTTTTTTCTCTTTTTTTACGGTTGATTTCATCAATATTTGATTGAAATTTATTTATTATACTATTAATTTTATCGTTACAAACCGTTTCCTTATTTAAAGAAGTAAAAAAGGTAAATTTTTATTATTATATTTTAAATTATCAATTACAATAATATTATTTTTTTGTTTTTTAGAATTAATCTCTATTATTCCTGGCGGAATTGGTGGGTTTGAATTTTAATTAGGATTTTATTATCAAATGCTTTTTCTATTTCAAATTTTAACAAATTAGCTATTTGTAAATAATCATTAACATTTGCTTGTGGCGGAGCAATAATAGTTAATTCAATTATTTGATTATTATCTGGAAATACTTTTTTAAAAAATTCTTTTGCTTTATCAAGATTATATTCATAATCTCGAATATTATCTTTATGTTGTTGAGTATAATTCATTATAATATCAGGATTACCAAGTAAAAATACTCCATCTGGTAAAAAAGAAATTGTTGGTTTTTCATAAACAACTGTTTTATCATTGTCACATTTATTTAAATCATTTAATAATTTATTATTTCTATCGATTGCATAAAATAAAGCTTTTATAAAATTTATATTTTTAGTAATATTTTTTGTTGGATCGACTTCGCCAAAATTTAAATAAAGAGATGTCATACGCCAACCATTCAAATCATTTATATAATTAATTTGATAATCATTATTTTGATATTTTTTGATTTTTTCTTTTGTATATGGACTAATTAATGATAATTCTGTCAGTACTCCTTTATCAAATGCTTGTTCTAGTTGTTCTTGTGTTTCAAATATATGAATTTCTATCGATTGATAACAGTCATTAAGAATTGATCCATTTTTGTTTAGTTTATATAGTTCATTATTTGCAAAATCCACTATTTTATAAGAACCATATGAAATAAAATAATTGATTTCTGTACCATAAGAAGAATTTAATGTTTGACCATTAACATCAATATTTAAAGAATTTTTATATGTTTCAATAGGAACAAAAATAAAGTTGTTTGTTTAAAAAATTTATAATGTCTTTTAATTTTTTTTGAATTGGTCGCGATTGTCCTGGCGTTCCCTCCCATGAAACTTCAAATTTTTGTTCACCATCACAAGATACATTTTTAATTATGTATTTTATTCTATTATCAGATTTTTTTAATTGCTCCAAACTAAATAATATATGTTGAGCAGTAATTTCTTCATCATTAATAAATTTTATTCCTTTTTTTAAAGTAAAAATAAATTTAGAAGCAGACAAATCTAAAATTTCAGATGCATTATTTTTATCAATATGGAGAATTTCAGAATCATCCCTTATCAATTCTAATTTACATAAACTATTATCATTTTTTAACTTATCTTGATTATCAAAATTAAGATAAGGGGTTGTACAATATTGAAAAATTTCTTTTTTTTAATGGTTGGGAGGCTCTTATTTCAAAAGGGTTTAAAGTAATAGGGTTATTATTCATTTGTATATCTTTAATAATACCTTTAGAAAAAATTTTATTTTGCGATGTTTTATCTAATTGATTTTTTTGTCTTGATTAGATTTTTGTTTTTTAGACTTGTTATAAACCCAAATTATAAGTATTACAACAATAATACTTATAATAAATATACTTAATATGATTAATATTTTTTTATTTTTATAATTCATACTGTAAATTTATAATTATTTTCTATTAATTTTTTTAATATTTTTAATAAGGATACAAAACATTTGTTCAAAAAGAATACAAATTACTTTTTCAAATGCTTTGTTGATTATTCTTTCTTTATTTCTTTTTTTATATTATCAAAAAACTTGAGCGAGAAATAGCAGTAAATTAGCTTTTTTGATAATATTAATATTCATTATAACAAAAATAAACCAAAAAAACAATCTTTTTTCTTTTTATTTTGTAAAAAAAAGTATCAATTTAAGGAAAAGTCTGTTTTTATAGTAAAAAAAGAAATTTGGACCAAAAACATTAAGAGTTGTTTGGTTCCGAAATTTCTTTTTGATAATGAACTAAAGATTGTTGATAAACTTGGATGATTTTTTCAGCAAATATTTCTTGACTATAAATGGCGACTGATTTTTTAGCTTTAAAAGCTAATTTTTGCCCTTCTTGAGGGTCTTGAAATAAAAGAGTTAACTTCTGTATTAATTCTTCTTTAGTGCGGTAAAATAAACCATTTTCACCCTCTTGAATAACACCTTCCAACACTGGATCATAACGTACTAACAAAGGTAAAGAAGCAGCCAGAGCTTCAATATAAGTTAATCCTTGTGTTTCAAATAAAGAAGCATTAAGAAAAACATCGCCTAATTGATAATATAAACCCAACTGTTGATAAACCACAAAACCTAAAAAAATTATTTTATCAGTTAAACCGAGTTTTTTAACTTTTTTGGTTAAATTACTTTTATCTGGGCCATCGCCAATAATAACAAATTTACTTTGAGGATGGTTAAGATGGAACGCAGAAAAACCTTCGATTAAATAATTAATCTCTTTTTCTTCAGATAATCTGCCTACATAAAGACAAATAAAATCATCTTTTAAACCTAGTTTTTCTTTTAATTGGCGAATTTCTTCAGAAGATATGTTTTCTTGATAAAAAGGCTTTAAATTAAAACCAGTAGGAATAACGTGATAATTACTTTCGATAAGATAACACTCTTGTAAAAAATTCAGCACTTTAGGAGTCGGAACAATAACCGCCTCCACGGTGGAAATATTTTTAGTCAATAATTTATCAAAATATTTTACAATAGTTTTTTTCCACATTTTTAACCAAAAGTTTTGGTTCATTTTGATGAATTCAATATACATCGTGTGAAAAGTATAAACAACAGGTAAATTAAGTTCTTTTGCCGTATAAAGACCTAAAGAACCAATGCCAAATTCAGTGTGTAGATGGATAATATCTAAATTTAGATCTTTTAATAAAGGCAGATATTTCTTATAACTAACCACCCAACAAAAACCTTTTAAAACTTTCAGAGGAACTGTCAAACCTTTGATCCTGATAATATGAGGATCTTTTTCTTCTTTTATTTGTGGCGAATTAGGAGTGATAATATAAACTTCATGCCCTAAAGCTTCTAAACCTAATTTTAAAGATTTAACGGAAACCACCACGCCATTAATTAATGGTTCATATGAATTTGTAAAAAGACCTATTTTCATTTTTATACCCTCTACTTATTCACTTTATTTACTAACATAAAAGATATTGCCGCCTTTTTTATTCATCAAAAGGATGATTCTGTTTTTGTAAAGTAAAAGCTAAACTTTCCACTTTTTTAAACGAAGGATGTTTGATGTCTAATTTTTTTATTCCGTAAGGAGGTAAAAAAGAAATAGTGATTAAAGGTATTTTGATTTCTATGACTGTTCCACGACCAAAGGTATTATGTTCTACTTTATCGCCTATTTGGTATAAAAAAGCTTGATGAGGATTAGCTGGTCTAATTTTCATAGTTTTATTAAAATAAGTATCATTAAGATTAGTTAGATGAAAATTCATTTCTTTCACAAAAGAAGAAATTTCTAATTTCACAAATTGCCCGTATTTCCTTCTTTGTGCGACACTAGTAAGATATAAACATTCTTTCGCTCTTGTAATAGCGACATAAGCTAGGCGTCTTTCTTCTTCTAAATCAAAAGTATTGTCAGGATCTTTACTATTGTTTAAAGGGAAAATATTTTCTTCAAAACCAATAATGAAAACCACTTTAAATTCCATCCCTTTTACTTTGTGGACAGTAGCTAATTTAACTTGATCATCACCATCTCTTTTATCTTGACTATATAAAGATATTTGATCTAATAATTGGTTTAATTTTTCCAACAAAGTTCCTTCGAATTCTGTGTTCGCTTCAGCGAAAACATTTTTCAATTCTTGGATATAATCTAGAGCGTTTTGAGCTTCTAAAGAATCCGGCTTTTCTCTTAAAGTATCAGAATAACCAACTGTTTTATCCACATAATCGACTATTTCTTCTAATTTATTAAAAGAATGGGAATGTAATTTATCTTTCATTTTTTGGATTAAAGTTTGAAAAGAAACAATATGTTTGATAATTTTGGAATCAGAAGGATAATAGTTTAAGGCTGTAAAGAAAGAAAGGTTTTGATTTTGACTGATTTCTTCGATTTTTTGAAAAGTTACTTTACCTATTTTTCTGCTCGGAACATTAATGATTCTTTGGAGATAAAAATTTTGATCAGTATCCATTAAGACTTTTAAATAAGCTATTAAATCTTTAATTTCTTTTCTTTGGTAAAAAGAGATATTGCCTAATATCTTATAAGGAATCCCTTTTTTCATTAAATTATTTTCAAAAAGACTTTCTAAAGTATTATAACGATATAAAATAGCGACATCTCCATAACGATATTGGTTTTTAGCCACTAATCGATCAATTTCTTTAATGACAAAATCAGCTTCCAAATCAGCGTTAACAAATTGGTTAAAAAAGACCTCTGATCCATCACCTAAAGAACTTTTTAATTCTTTACCGAAACCATTATGATTTTTTTTAATCAATAAATTCGCTTTTTTTAAAATATTATTAGTAGAACGATAATTCTGTTCTAAAATAATTTTTTTAGCTTGAAAATCTTGCACAAAAAGATCGTTATTTTCTTTACTAGCGCCTCTAAAAGAATAAATATTTTGATCCGGATCTCCTACAGCGAATAAATTACGATGTTTTTCGGCTAAAAGTTTTAAAATTTGGTATTGATGGAAATCAGTATCTTGAAATTCATCGACTAAAACATGCAGAAACTTATTTTGGTAAAAAGTTCTAATTTCAGGATAATTTAAGAATAATTCATAAGTATAAATGATTAAATCATCAAAATCGATTAAATTATTATTTTTTAAATAAGTTTGATAAGCATTATATATTTTTTCAATATGATGATCCATCGGAGGAGCATCTTTTCTATGAGGATTTTCCGTTTTAATTAGATAAATTTGTTTTTTTAAAAAAGAAGGCAAGTATTTTTCAGAATCTAAATTAAGCACTTTAACAACATCTTTAATAATTTTTTTAGAATCGTTATCATCTACAATATTAAAACGCGAATCATAACTGTATGACAAACGATTGATAAAACGTTTTAAAACTTGAAAACCAAAAGCATGAAAAGTATAAATATTAAGAGCTGCATTAGGAATTTGGATAATATTTTGCACCCTATTTTTCATTTCTTTAGCCGCATTATTAGTAAAAGTAATAGCTAAAAATTTATCATAAGGAATGTTTAAATGTTGAATTAAATAAGCTATTCGACTAGTTAAAGTTTTGGTTTTACCTGTTCCCGCCCCAGCGATAACATAAAGAGCGCCTTCTGTATAGATAACAGCTTTTTTTTGTTGTGGATTTAATGTTTCTAACCATGATTTTTCTAACAAAATGAGTACCTTCTTGTCTTTGTGAAAATGATTTTTTATTTTAAAAAGAGTAATATTGCAAAAAGATGATGGACAATAACTACTTTGTAATGTAATAATATTATAACAAAATAAGCTGCCTTTTTATAAAGGATAATTGCTTATATAGGAAAAATCCGTTTAGCCAGCTAGGCGAGGAAGTTGTCAATTTAATGACTGCAATCTGAAGATGTCGTGATTTTAATATACTCATCAAAATATATATTAAATGTCTTCCTCCCTTATCGCTACTCAGAATCTTGCGATTCCTTGAATACCGTTCATGATAAGTTTAACAATTACTCCATTTTTGCGCTCTTAGTGTCATTTAAGTCCTTTTCCGTGTCGTTTGGTTTATTCTTACGAAATCCTATTGTCTGTTGGATTTTGGACTCAATCCACTTTCAGGTTCTGCTGTAACTCTGATTTCTTTCTAATATCAGACCCGAACCAGTGAATTCGACTATTAGAAAATCGTGCAGTTTCGTTAAATCTGCTAATATTTAGGTATCTTTCTCGCCCTGATGATTGTCATAAACAAGCAACGAAGATTATTAAAGAAAATAAGTCATTATTAGATAAAATAGCTAATTTGCTTTTAGCAAAAGAAATTATCAACAAAGAAGAACTAAACTAATTAGTTCAACAACTTCATTAATTATTAATTTTAAATCCCAAAAAGGTTTTCAATGCGTCAACAATATTTGCAAAACAAAAAAAGAGACCATACAAAGAAATGCGCTGTTCCTTTTTTTAATACAACTTTTGTCTTTAAAATTATTCTTTAAAACTTAAAATTAAGTGATAATTTCATATCTTTTCAAACTAACAAAGTATTTTCATT
>NZ_AKIM01000026.1:0-18129 GCF_000300695.1 Italian clover phyllody phytoplasma str. MA1 | reverse complement strand
AAATAAAGAAAATAAAATTTATTTACTTTTCCTCTCTTTTTTTACGACATTTTTTTACGACAAAAAGAGGTTAATGACGTGATATTTTTTTCACTTTTTAAAGAAGAAAAAAGGAAATAATCTAGAAATAATCTTTTTTTTCAACTAAAATAATCTTTTTTAATGTTAATGAATTTTACTATCATAAAAATGATTAGTTTTTTTTCTTAAAAAAATTTAAACAACAGAATAAATTGTTTTTTCTTTCGGACTTCTGTCTGTCGTAGATCACTTTTTTTTTAAAATGTTGATAAAAATCAGTGATTTTTAGAATTTTTCCATCAGCATCGTATTCTATAAATCTTTGAAGATTATTCTTTAAACTTTGAGAATCGAAAAAATATTTCCAAGAACGCATCAATTGTCCTTCTGAAGTGTATTCTAACACTTGAGAAAGTTGTTCGTTGTACGGGTGATAAATATTTTCTTGAATTAAACCTTCGTCCGGAAAATTAATTATTTTACCAATGGTTTTGCCTTGCAGGGAAAAAGTTTCCCCCTCGTATAAAACACCTTTTTTATTGTATTTTCGTGTAAAATGTATCTGATCGCTATTTTGATAATTTTCTCTCACAGTTTTTAATTGTCCGTTAGGGTAAAAATTTTTATAAGAAAGAGAAAAAGTACCGTTTTGATGAAATTTACTTTCTTGCAATAAGACGCCTTTTTCGTTATATTGAGAAAAAGTCAAATATGTTTCACCGTTGATGATTTCTGTTTTTATATTATTTTTTTTTCTTTTTTCATCTGGAAAAAAATCTCCCTCTTCTTCTTGATAATGACGAACTTTTTTTACAAAAGACAGATCTTTAGAAACATTTTTACTATTTTTGGATGGGAAAGGGAAATAAGTAATCATGAAAAAGAAAAACATACCCAAAAGAAATATTTTGGTTATTCGTTGAAAAAATAATTTGTTAAACATCAGGCTTGCACGCATACTTTCTATTTTGTTTTTTATAAAGTTGAATTAATAATATCAGCTACTTCTTGACCTATTTGTTGTGTATTTTTGCCTTTATAATCTTCATATTTAATATGAGGGTGAATAATTACTTCGACTTTTTTTCTTTTGAACCAAAATCTCTTTCTCATTTTATAAGCCCCTTTGAGAGTGATAGGAAGAATGTTTGCTTCGCCTTTAACAGCTATTTTATAAGCTCCATCTAAAGTGCTGATGATTTTATCGTTTTTTTTGTTAACAATGCCACCTTCAGGAAAAATAAGCATAGCAAGTTCTTGTTTCACATTTTCAATCGCTTGGTTTAAGTTTTGCGCTGTTGCGCGAGGATTGCCTCTGACTATTTTTAAACAATGAATAGAATTAAAATAATAACTTAAAAACCAGCCCCAACGACCTTTATACAAATCATCTTTAGGCGAGAAAGACATAGTTCTATCAACCGCACAAGCGATGATAAAAGGATCAAAATTAGTTTTATGATTAGAATAAATTACTAAATTCCCTTTATAAGGTATTAATTCTTGGTTATAAACTGTTACTTTAATGCGGAAAAATATAAGAATTAATTTAGAGATGTTAGCGACAACTTTCTGTTGAAAAGAGTTGTTAATTTTTAACCTTCTGTTGATAAACATCATGATAAAAAGCATCAATAAAACCATAATCCAAGATAAGGCTAAACTAGCGAAAAAACTTAAAAAATAACCTTCTATACCACATTTACAATACACAATAAAGGAAATATAAAAAGTTAAAAAAGATGTGATAAAAAATAAAGTAAACATTATTTAACTTTGCCTCCTTTTTGATAAGTAGCAAAAATCAATTCTTCTTGGATATCTTTTTCTATGAGTTGGTATTGGGTCAAGTCTACGTAAGGAAAAAAAGAATCCCCTTGATACCTTTTTAAGATATGAGTGATATATAAAACATCAGCATAAGGTAAGGATTGAGTATAAATTTGACTTCCACCTATAATAAAAATATTTTCTTCCGAATTTTGATACTTTTTTAAAAAAGCGATTAAATCGTTGACAATAATTCCGTCTGATAAATTACCTTGTTGAGAATTGCTAGCGATATAAGCAGTAGCAAAAGGTAAAGGTTTATTGCGGTAATATTGTTTTAAAGAAAGATAGGTATTCCACCCCATTAAAACATTTTTTTGGAAAGTTTTTTTTTTAAAAAAAACCAGATCTTTAGGATAATGCCAAGGTAAACTATTTTTATTTCCAATTAAAAAATTAGAATCCAAGGCGGTAATCAAACTAATCATACTGCTATTTCTCCTTTTAAAGATGGATGATAATGATAATTTTCTAATTTAAAATCTTCAAAGCAGAAATCTTCAATGTTTTTTACTTGCGGGTTTAAAAGCATTTGAGGTAGTTTTTTTGGTATACGCTTTCTTTGAATATTTATTTGTTCCAAATGATTGTGGTAAATATGTGCGTCACCTAAAGTATGAATAAATTCATAAGCTTCTAAACCAGTCACTTGCGCCACCATCATTAATAACAAAGAATATGAAGCGATATTAAAAGGGATGCCTAGAAAAACATCACCACTACGTTGAAACAATTGTAAAGAAATTTTGCTTTTATTGACATAAAACTGCATTAAGACGTGACAAGGAGGTAAAACCATTTCGTCTACCAAAGGCGGATTCCAAGCTGAAACAATTAAACGACGTGAATTCGGGTTTTTTTTGATTTCTTGAATGGTTTTTTGCAATTGATCTACTCCAGCAAAATCACGCCATTGTTTTCCATAAACAGGTCCTAAATCCCCATGTTTTTCTGCAAATTGAGAATCTTTTTTAATTTTATCAATAAATTCTTTCTGACTTTCGCCTTGAAAATCTGGCGATTGATAAAATTTTTGATAAGGCCATTCATTCCAAATATTAACATTATTCAGCGCTAAGTAACGGATGTTAGTATCTCCTTTGACAAACCATAATAATTCATGAATAATAGATCTTAAATGAACTTTTTTAGTGGTAACCAAAGGAAAACCTTCCTCTAATTTAAAACGCATTTGATAACCAAAAATACTTTGAGTAACGAATTTAGTACGATTTTCGCGCACTTCTCCTTTTTCTACGATCAAATTGCATAATTCTAAATATTTTTTCATATGAATAAAATTACCTTTTTTATTTTGAGAAGTATTTTTTTAATATTAAAAAAATTAAATTTTTGGAAATGTATTATTGTTGTCATCTTTTAAAGACAAGATTTAATCCGATTAAACATTTTATTTAAAAGTTTTTTTTGTTATAAAGTGATAAAAAAAAGTTAAAAAATAATCAAGAGATATTTTTTAACATTAAAAAAATATTTATTAATTTGGCGGAGGAGAAGGGATTCGAACCCTCGCATCTTTTCAGATCTACGCGCTTTCCAAGCGAGCCTCTTAAACCACTTGAGTACCCCTCCGATAATTTTTACCACTTCAACATTTAAGCAAAGTCAAAGCGGTAAAAAGGTTTGAAAAAAGATTAGTTTTTTTGTTTTAAAGCTACAACATCTCGAGCTATAGCTATTTCTTCGTTAGTAGGGATAACCATTACTTTAACTGAAGATTCAGGCATAGAAATGACTCTTTCTCCTGGCAGATGTTGATCGTTTAAATCTTGGTCTAAATAAATATTTAAAACTTCTAAACGTTTAACAACTTCTCTGCGGAAGAAAGAAGAATTTTCCCCTATTCCGGCTGTAAAAATTAAAGCATCAGCGCCTTTCAGTAAAACATAATAACTAGCGATATAATCAACAACTCTTTTGATTTGAATCTCAAAAGCTAATAAAGCTCTTTTGTTGTTTTTTTGAATCATGTTTTCTAAATCGCGTCCGTCATTAGAAATGCCTGAAATGCCTAATAAACCGGATTTTTTATTTAATTCATTAATCACTTCTTTAGCTGTTTTATTTTCTTTATCAGCGATAAAAGTGACAATATTAGGATCTACATTACCGCTACGTGTTCCCATCGGTACACCTTCTAAAGGAGTGAAACCCATGGACGTATCTACGGATTTGCCGTTTTCAATAGCAGTTAAAGAAACGCCGTTACCAGCATGACAAACTATTAATTTTAAGTTAGGTTTTTGGAAAATTTCTTGTGCTTTTTGGGAGATATATTGATAAGAGATGCCATGAAAACCGTATTTTCTAATTTTATATTTTTGATACCATTCATAAGGCGTTGCATATAAAAAGTTTTGTTCTTGCATAGTTTGATGGAAATTAGTGTCAAACACGCCTACTTGTAAAGTTTGAGGCAAAACTTTTTTAAAGACTTTGATGCTTAAAAGGTTAGCAGGATTATGAAGAGGAGCTAAATTGTTTAAACTTTCAACTTGTTTAATGTTTTCCTCTGTTAAAACAACAGAATTTTTAAAATATTCTCCACCTTGAACAATTCTGTGACCTACTCCATCAATTTCATCTAGCGTTTTGATAAAGTTTTTTTCAATTAAATAATCTAACAACATTTCTACCGCTTGTTTGTGGTCCGAAATAGGAACAATTTGTTCTTGCTTGTGTCCTGTAGTTTTAATTTTAAAAATAGTATTCGTATTGCCTATTCTTTCAAATAAACCGTCACAAAGAACTTCTTCATTTTTCATATTTAATAATTGAAATTTTAAAGAAGAACTACCTGCATTAACAGACATGATTTTCATAATATATTTTTCTCCTTTTTATATTTTTTTCTAACATATTAGTTGGAAATATTTTCGTCAAAAACTTTTTTAATTGTATTCAAATTATAATTAAATTAAGCAACCTTTTTTATTTTAACATATAAAAAATATTAAAAATGTATTTTTGAAACAAAATTAATCTTTTATTTCCTTAAAATATCTATTATTGAATTGCTTTGGAACAATAAAAACATTTATGTTGCACAGCGAAAAAACTAAAAATAAAATAGATGGATAATTGTTAAATTTATTTTTTCTCCCATTAAACGTCTTTTAGAATCAACGATTATAGTTTATCTTTCGTCTTGGAGCGATTATCGTTAAAAAAAAGAAAAAAAACTAAACTGTTGTGACAAATAAAACAGTTTAGTTTTGGGTTGGGATTTTTAAAAATTAATCGACTATAAAATAGATATTGTATAAAAAACAGGATAAAAGATGCTAGCGATAATAACCACTAAATCTCCACCAATACGAGTAGAAATTTGCGCATAAGGCATCAATTCGAAGGAATCTGATGCTTCTAAAATAGCTAAATTACCTACCCCGCCAATACTGTTAGCGCAAAGACCGCCAGCAATAGAAGCTTGTACCGGGTAATAACCCATTTTGTTTCCGACAATAGCAGACGTTAATGCGGTTGTTAATACAGCTAAAACAGAAACAATGAAAAAGTTAATATTGCTTACGTTTTTTATCAATGCATTAATATCTATCGTTGCCCCGATAACAACCAAAATAGAAGAAGATAAGTTATTAGTCACTAATTTAGACGCTTGTTCGATGCTTTGAACGAAACGATCAGAAATAATGTCAAACGCTTTGAAAACTAACACTAAAACCACTAAGAAAATAATAGTTGGTGGAATGAAATTTTCAACACTTGGCATTAAACATACAAACAGAGAACGGATTAAAACACTTAAAGCGTATAAAGCGAAAATAGCTACAAAACCAGTTTTGATTTGTTCAAAAGTAATTTTGTTTTCTTCTTTTTTAACTTCTGCCGGATTTGCTTTTGCATTAGAAACAACAGCAGGCAAAACTTCTTTTTCTAACGAACCAGTTGGGCTGTTGAATTTACTTTTACCAAATATTTTTTTAATTAATCCACTAAAAATAACGCTTACTATACCGCCAACCAATAAAGCAGTTATTATGTGCGCCGTAAACAATGCTTGAACAGTCGTTCCATCGACACCGCCTACACTCTCTTTTCCTTGTCTTTGGGAAAAAATAGTGGATAGAGGAATGATGCCGCAAGTCAGACCGCCGCTAGCAATAGGGACGAAAATATAAAATAAAGCATTTAAAGCACCGTTTTTGTCTTGCCCACTACCACCAAGACCATCAATACCACCTATAGGGTTTAAAAACCAACCGGCTATACCGACAAATGTAGCTGAAACGATTAAAGAAATAACTACTAAAGATAAAAATTTAAGACCATTTCTTTTCAACATTTCTTTGTCAATTCCTAAAAGGCTCCCAACCACTAAAGAAGCAACAAACATTTCAGAAAAACCGATAGTACCGTTAAAGATTTTTATATTATCTCTAAAAGCTTGTTGAAACAAATTGAATCGGAATTTATCGTTTAAAAATGTGCAATTATAATTGAAAATAAAAGCAGGCACTAATAAGCTTAAAATAGCTCCACCGCCAATATCTTTTAAAATAGGAGTTTTTTTACCTATTACTTTAAACAATTCAGCTACAACCATAGCAATCAATAAAACACCAATTAAATTGTGCCATTTTATTACGCCTTTGTCAACTGCGTCAACCTTTTCCACGCTAAAAGAAAAACCTAAATAAGCTATGGAAATAGCTAAAATGATTAAAATTAAATAAAGAGGGAAACCTAAAATAGTTATTGGTTTTTTAGAACTTGGAGACGAAATATTTTTTTCATAATTTTGTGTTTGCATCAATATTTTCTCTTCTTCTTTCTTAAATTTTTTTATCATTATTTTTTTATATTTAATGACTAAAATATTTCAACTTTTTTAGTTGTTTCTAATTAAGACTAAAAATATTTTTAATAATCGTTATTTATAACTATTATTAAACAATTAATTTATCTATCAAATGAGAGACAAAATCAAAAACTGTTGCTGGAGATTGAGAAGTGACAAAATTACCGCTCACAACTGTTGGAATTTCACTTGTATAATTGCCAGTAATATATTTCTCATAACCAGGATAACAAGTAAATTGATGATTTTCTAATAAATTAAGTTTCCCTAAGAAAGATGGCGCTGCACAAATAGATCCAATAATTTTGTTTCTATCGGCAAAATGTTTAATAATATCTAAAATAATTTGTAAGTCACGACCGTTTTCGTCTAATAATTGTTTTACATATGGGCCTCCTGGAAGAATTAAAAAATCATAATTATCATAATTCACTTGATCAATACACATATCTGCTTTAACTTGAAGTTTTTGCGATGAAAAAACATTTAAAGATTCGTTTAATGTCAAAGTAGTAACGTCTAAATTTGTTTTTTTCAGTAAAGCTCTCGTTACTAAAGCTTCACAATCTTCAAAACCATTATATAAAACTAATAAACCTTTCATAATTCTTATTCAATCTTAAATATCATTATCTTTTAAAAATAAAAATACTTAACAAAATTGATTCTCCTTTTTTATATAAAGTTGCACAAAAATTTATCTTGTTTACTATTAAATTTTATCATTAATTTATGATTATTTTTATATTTTTTTATTATTAATGAAATTTGGTTAAATTTCTTCTGATGGTAAAATTTATTTTATCTTTGTTTAAAACTGGAAAACGATCTTTTTGAGGTGTATTGGTTCTAAGGAAGAAAAAAATATTTGTTTTTAATAATAACAATAAAAAAAGACTTTAATTTATAAAGTCTTTTGGTTATGAAGCAAAAAAAATTTTGCTTATTAGAAAAAATATCTAGGACGGTATTTATTTTTTTCAATTGGTTCATAATAAGCGATCCAATTTGCTTTTTGATCTAAAACCACAAAAGGTTCATCAGTTATAATCTGTCTTTCGTCTAAATAAACACCGTTTTGCACCAATCTAACTAAATAATCGTTTAAAACGATTTGTTTATGATTTTGAAATAAGATTTTAACATAGTTTAAATCGTCTAAACTAACCTCATCAATTGTTTTAGCGTGTTTCCAATAATAAGAACCAATTTGGGTTCTTGTTAAAGATTGTAAAGAACCGTAAGTATTCATTTTTTCCCCAATATCTCTCGCTAAGCTTCTAATATAGGTTCCTTTGGAAACATTAGTCACGAATTCTATTTGATCGTTTTTTAACGCTGACACCATCTCTAAATGATATATTTTAACTTTTCTAGGAGCAACATCTATCTCGATGTTTTTCCTGGCTAAATCATATAATTTTTCCCCTTTAACTTTAATAGCGGAATAAAGAGGAGGTTTTTGTAGATATTGTTTTTGATCGAAAAAACGAAAACTTTCTTGTACCATTTCATTAGTCAAAGGCATTTCTTTTTGAGCGGTTAAAGTACCAGTTATATCTAAAGTGTCGTATTGTTTGTTAAAAACTATACTCCCTTGATAAACTTTATTTAAATTTTCAAACAAAAAAGCTAATTTAGTCGCTCGATTGATTAAAACGATTAAAAGCCCTTTCGCCATAGGATCTAAAATCCCTGTATGACCTGTTTTAGCAAAATTAAATTTTTTTTTAATTTTATAAACGACATCATGTGATGTCATATTAGGTTTTTTATTTATTAAAAAAAATCCATCCATATTTCATTATTAAACACTGCTTTCTTTTTGTTCAAAAACAATTATGCATTATTTTCTAAAAAAGATTTTAATTCTTCTGAAGAACAATAGCCTATTCTTCTTTTGATTTCTTTCCTGTTTTTATAAAAAACTAAAGTAGGGAAGGTATTTACTTTATTTTCTTTCGTTATTTCTGGATGTTGATCAATATCAATTTTAACTAAAGAAATATTTTTATTTTTGGCAAAATATTCATCTAAAAAAGGCATTAATTTTTGACAAGGATAACACCAAGAAGCGTAAAAATATACTAAAACTAATGCTTGTTGATTAATTAACTGTTGAAAATCTATTTTTGGAGTAGTGTTGTCTGACATTTGTGTATAACCTTTCTAAATTATATTTAAAATTATTTTCTAATCGATATCATAAAATGATATTCATTATTATTATATTACATTGTCTCTTTTAAAAAAAATATTTACTCCTCAAAGAAGCATATTTTCTAGATATAAAAAACATTAAAAAAGACCTTTTGAAAAATAAGGTCTAAATAAAAATTTGTCGTAATTATCTATTTGCAATAACATCAATTGGTTTTTTGCGTGATAATGTGTAAATCGGAAGGGAGATAGAAAGGAATGTTAAAGTGTAAACAAATAAATATTGCATTCCTAAAAACAACCAATATCTAAGTGTTGCCATTCTTGAAAAATCTGTAAACAATGCTCCTAACAAAGCGAAAGAAAAAATTAATATATTGATGATTGTTGCGTAAATAAATCCTTCAGATAAGAATATTTTAGAAACTGTTGAACCTCGCGCTCCTAAAGCTCTTAAAGAACCAACTTCTTTCTTTTTCATTTTAATGCTGGCATTGAAATAGATGTATATCATCATAAAGGCAATAAGACTCATAATTATTAAAAAAATAATTAAACCTATGCGAACATAATAAAATTCTTTCATTAAAGAGTCATATTTTTTTTCAAATTCTAACTTTACAACGGGTTCGAGTTCAATTTTTTTTTTCACTTCAGGGCTCGCATTTTTATAAACATCCATTTTATTTAAGTCATATTTCCATAACGATTCTTTAACATAAAGAAAAGTTTCTAAAATGTATGCAAAAATAGCTGCCACCCAAGCAACAATAAGAGCCGAAAGCACTAATAAAACTTTTTTAGTTTTGAAAGCAGAAGCTCCCATTTTAAAGGCTTTTTTCCAAGGTAGTTGACTAGAAACATTTTTAAATGTTACTGGTTGTTCTTCCAGAAGAACTTCTTGTGTTGGCACAAATCCTTCTTTATAATCGTTTTTAGCTTGATCTTGAATTTGTTTAATCATTTCTTCGTTTAAAACTTGTCCTTTAGCGAACTTAAGTTGCTTAGTTTTAACTAAGTTTCGGTCTTTAGTTAAATCTTCTATAATTTGACCATCTTTTAATTCGATCACACGGTCTCCATATTTAAAAGCACTTTCAACATCGTGAGAAATTATAAGAACTAATTTATCTTGTGATAATTTTTTTAAAATATTAAAAATTTGTTCGCCAGTTTTTGAATCCAGGTTCCCTGTTGGTTCATCCGCTAAAATAATCTCCGGATTTTTAACTAAAGCACGAGCGATGGCTATTCTTTGTTTTTGTCCGCCTGATAATTCGTTAATTTTTCTTTCTTCATAACCTAAAAGTTCCATTTCTTTTAATAAGTTATAAATTAGTTTATTATCCGGTTTTTGACCCTGAAGCTCATTCGCTAAAGCGATATTTTCATAAACATTCATACTTTCCATTAAATTAAATTCTTGGAAAATAAATCCTAAAACGCCGTTTCGATAGTTGTCTAAATCATTTTGTTTTAATTCTTTTATATAAAACTTATTAATTAATATATCTCCACTATCACACTTATCAAGTCCTCCCAACAAGTTTAAAAGAGTCGATTTGCCCGATCCTGATTTTCCTAAAATAAAGATTAAACCTTTATTAGGCAATTTTAAAGAGACATTATTTAAACCTATTGTAGGTAAGCCGGTTTTAGTAACAAAACCCTTATTAATTTTGATTAACTCAAACATTTTTAAATCCTTTTCTTTTTAAATTTTAAAATAAATTGAACCAGTTCTTTTTTCAATTTTGTAAAATTGAAAGGTTAAAAGTTTACTAGTTGAATTTCTATTAATCAATTTATTTTAACACAAAAAAAGCCTTTTTGATAAAAATAAAGCCCTTATTTGAAATAAAAAACGTCCATTAATTGTAAAAAAAACCTTTAAAGATATTTATTATTCTTTATTATTGTCTTTTTCGTCAAATAAAGGTTTATAAAAATTTCTTTTACCTACGGCTGATAAGGGTTCTGAAAATTCTCCTGATGGAGTTTTTTCTAAAAGTTCTCCCAAAGTGGTTAATTTAGCGTCTATATCGTCTAAATACCATAATAAAAGCGCTTCACTAGTTTGAGGTCTTTTAGAAGCTCCATATTCTAAAAGTCCGTGATGAGAAATTAATAAGTGTTTTAATAATGTTACTTCTTCTTTATCTTGATAACCTAAATTCAGCGCTTCTTCATGAATGTTGTTAGAACCTAACACTAAATGACCTAATAAAGATCCTTCTTTTAAATATTTTTTTTGAGAAAAATCGAATTCTTCTATTTTAGCCATATCATGTAAAATAATTCCGGCATACAATAAATCAACGTTTAAAAAAGAATAAATTCGTACGAAAAATTCAGCTAATTTTAACATATTAATTGTGTGATAACCTAATCCGCCGTAATAATTATGATGCGTTTTTAAAGCTGCCGGCCAAATCAAAAAAGAAGTTTTATTTTTCAAATATAAATTAGTAGTGATTTCTTTTAATATTTTATTTTTAATTTTATCTAAATAATTTTGAATTATTTCATCTACTAAAGCGAATGAGATAGGAGAACAATTAAAAAAATGCGAATAAAGTTCATAAGTTTGTTGATAATCTAATACATTCTCTATTAAAGTGTAATCTTGACAAATAAAGACCTTATCTTCTTTTTTTTCAACACAAATGACCGTAAAAAGATAAATCTTATCTTTAATGGGAGGAGCATATTGAGGTTCTAATTTAATGTTAACGCATTTTTCTTCAGGTAAAGAAATAGTCGTATTATAGAAGTCTTCTCCTTGGTTGATACCAGTTACTTTCCCTATTAATTTATATTTTTGACCAATTTTTTTTTCTTTTAAAATATTGCTTTGATTTTTATACATCTTTTTTTCTCTTTTTAATTCATTTATAAAAAAACCTTTATAAATTGATTTTTCCATACTTTTTTGTATTCACTATTTATTTAAATTTAATTGTTTTTTTATTTGTCGATTTAAAGAAGAATGTTGTTGAGTGTTGTATTCTGATAAGAGATAATGTTGTTTTTGATACCAAAAAGCTATTTGTTGAAATAAGGTTTTTTCTTCTGATTTAAAAGGATAATCATTGATAATTTTTGGTTCAAAAAGAAAAGCTAAACTAAAAAATAATTCGTAAGTAAAATGGTTTATTTTCTTTTCTAAGGCGAAAAGAACGATTTTTTTAAAACTAGTTAGCACTTCAAGAGCGTTATGTTCTCGTAAAGAATGAAACGCTTTGGCAAGATTTTTCTGTTTTAAAATTTTTTTCCATTCTTTTAATAAAGTTTGCGGTTTTATTTTTGCCAATAAAACAATATTTTCTTTTAAAACTTTTTGCGTTTCAACTTCCAGATCAAAATTCAATTTAGCTTGTAGATAAAAAATCCTCATCATCCTTAAAGCGTCTTCTGTTAATTTTTGATACGGATCGCCTACTGTTCTAATCAGTTTTTTAGCTAAATCCTGCTTTCCGTTAACATAATCTATTATTTCATCATCTTCATTTAATAGTAAGCTATTTATAGTGAAATCGCGTCTCATAAGATCTATTTTAATATCAGAGATAAAAGTTATTTTTGAAGGATAACGATGTGAGAGGTATTTCCCTTCTTTGCGATAAGTAGTGATTTCAAAAGAATGCCCTTCCCAAAAAATTTTTAAAGAACCATATTTCAGACTAGTAGAAACAGAAGGAAATAATTTTTGCACCACAGAAGGATGGGCGTTAGTAGTAATATCTACATCAGAAAAAGACACATTTAACAATAAATCTCTTATTGCTCCACCAACGATAAAAGCTTCAAAGTGGTTTTGTTTTAAAATTTTTAAAACTTTTTGAGCTGTCTTTATTTTATCTATTTGTTTATGATTAACTTTCATAAAAGTCTCTTTTAGATTATTTTTTTGAATTTTATAAATCTTTTAAAATAATCCCTACTCCAACAACATTATTGCCGACATGAGCACCTAAAGAAGGAGATGAAGGTATTTCTAAAATATCAGTTAAATTTAGTTCTTTTTCTAAAGCGACTCTAAAATCTTTTCTTAATTCAGGGTTTCCAGTAAAGGATAAATGCAGAAGATATTTTCTATCTCTAGTATAATCTTTAATTTGGTCAATAATATAATCAAAAGCTTTTTCAGTAGAGAAAGTTTTTTGTATCATCACTATTTGACCTTTGTCGTTTAGTTGTAAAATAGGTTTAACCCTAAAAAATCTTCCTAAAAAACCTTTTGTTTTAGTTAAACGACCGTTTTGGATTAATTGAGTTAAAGTATTAACAACAAAAAAAATCGTATTATTGGCTTTTATTTTATCTAAATGTTGAATAACTTCCGGAACAGAAGCCCCTTGTTTAAATAAACGTAGCCCTTCCAGAGCGAAATAACCTTCTGAAAAACCAACTGTATTAGTGTTATAAGGAATCACTTCAATTTCGTCTTTCACTATTTTTTGCGCTTGAACGACGCCATTATAAGTACCACTTAATTGGGCAGAAATAGTAGTCACTAAAACCCTTTTGTAACCTTGTTGAGCTAATTTTTTAAAATAATTTACCAATTCGCCTACTGAAATTTGAGATGTTTTAGGCACGAATTTTGGATTTTTATTTAAAATTTTGTAAAATTCATAAGCACTTAAATTTTCTCCGTCTATATATTCTTTACCATCAATATAGATTTTAATCCTTATTAAATCAATTTCACTAGTTTCAGAATAATAATCTAAACAACTAGTTGAAGTAGAAACTACTTTTATATTCATATTTCTTTTTGCCCTCTAATGTACTTGAAATTTAAACATAAATTGTTTTATATCAACATTATAACAAAAAAAAGATAAAAAACCATGTTTTAAGAATCTCTATTAGAAGGGTTGTCCAAAGGATAAACTATTATCTTAATTTATAAACTGTATTTATCAATGATTAGAAACTTTCTAACTTAACAAATTTTTAAAAAAATATAAAATATTTTGGCCTTTTTTCATTAATTAAAAAAGAATGAAAAAAAATTGATTCAATTTTTCCCAAAAACAATAAAAATATATTATAATTGAGTTAGTTAATTCTATTTTTAATAATTTATTTCTCAAAAGATTCGAAAAGTCACGGTATAAAAAAATAATGAAGAAAAATGATCATTCTCCAATAAAAAATATTTTTAAAATTATTGTTACTGTTTTCAAATACGTTATTTTATTATTAGCTGTTTTAATGATGTTATTTAATGTTTTTGGATCATTAGCTACCACTTTGAAATATTTTCGTTTTAGTTTATCTAAAGTGCCGACTCCAAGCATGTACCCAACTATCAAACCGGGAGATTATGTTTTAATTAAATATATATCAGACGAAGATAAGGAAAAATTAAAACAAGGTGAAAAAGATGGAGATATCATTGTTTTTGAACCTAGCGGGAAACAAGCAAATGGCAAAACGTCAGATATTTCAGATTTAAAAACACAAGGTGCTCAATATGTTATCCATAGAGTTGTTAAAAACGAGCCCAACAACAAAGGAAATACAAAAGACAAAGATAAAACATTAATAACGACCAAAGGAGATAATAATAAGGAATCTTCGGATTATGAAACAAATTTACGATATGAGGATATTAGAGCTAAACACGTGCTTATTATTCCCAAATTTTATGTTTATTTTGTCTTTTTTGCAGTCTGGATCTTATTTATGTTTGTTATAAGGGGCGATGACGAAGAAGAGGAAGAATGCGAAGAGTATAAAGAGGGAGGAGAAGAAAAAAATACCATTAATTAAAAGATTTGGGATAAAATAATATTGTGTGGAAGACTATCATAGAACAAGAAAAACAAAAAAATTATTTTCAAAAAATATCGCTTTTTTTAGAAGAAGAATATAACCAAGGCAAAGAAATTTTCCCTCCTCAAAAAGATATTTTTAATGCTTTTGAATTCGCCCCTTGGGAGAAAGTAAAAGTAGTTATTTTAGGACAAGATCCTTATCCCGGTGTTAATCAAGCTCATGGCTTATCTTTTAGTGTTTTAAACGATAAAACGCCCGCTAGTTTAAGAAATATTTTTAAAGAGTTGAAAAATAATTTATCTTTAGAAACAAAGACAAACAATTTGTCTAATTGGGCTTTTCAAGGAGTTTTATTATTAAACGCGATTTTAACGGTAGAAAAAGGAAAACCTTTAAGTCATAGTCATATCGGTTGGCAAAGTTTTACTAAAAATATTTTAAAAACTTTAAACCGCAAAGAAAATATTGTCTATATTTTATGGGGCAAATTCGCACAAACTTTTGAACCATACATTGATGCGGATAAAAATTATATTATTAAAAGTCCCCATCCTTCGCCTCTTTCAGCTCATAGAGGATTTTTCGATTCTCAACCTTTTTCTAAAACAAACCAATATTTAGCGCAAAATAAAATTCCTATTATTGATTGGTCTTTAATTGAAAAATAAAAACAAGATAGCTAGATAGATCAATTAAATCATTCTTTTTCCAAGGAAAAATAAGAGGTTTTTAATGTCTGAAAATCACACTTTTAAATTAAATTTAGAACAAATAAAAAGTCTGCAAACAAATTACCAAAAAGACATTATTTCGCATAATAATCATACCGTTATGGCGGTTATTAAAAAAAACAATGTTAAAATTACTTTTTTTAAAACAGGAACTTGTTTGCTTCAAGGTAAAAATATTCAAACAGAAATCGCTTTTATTCAAGAAAAATTGAATTTTCAGCAGCAAAAAAACCTTCTTTTGTCTAATCCTCCTTCCCAGACTTTATCTTCCGAATCTTCTTCCCTCCTTGTTAAAGAGAGCCTTTTAGCAAGAACGAATAACATTGGTTTGGACGAAGTAGGAACAGGCGATGTTTTCGGTCCGGTTGTGGTGTGTGCTGTTTTAGTAAGAAAAGAAGAGATGTCTTTTTTACAAGAAATAGGCATTCAAGATTCTAAAAAAATATCTTCTCAACAAATTTTTAAAATAGCTCCTTTAGTGATGCAAAAAGTACCTTATCGTGTGCAAATCCTTCCTCCCCAAGAATACAATCTTTTAATTCAAAACAATAATTTGAATAAAATCAAAGCTTTATTGCATAACAATAATCTTTTAGAGTTTTTAAAGGAATTGCCGAATCCAAAATACCCTGTTATTTTGGATCAATTTACTTCTTCTAAAAAATATTTCGCTTATTTAGCCAACGAAAAAGAAGTTTTCTGCAATCTTCTTTTGGAAACCAAAGCCGAATCTAAATATTTAAGCGTTGCTTTGGCTTCTATTATCGCTAGATATGTTTTTTTACAAAAAATAAAAGCTTTAAATAAATCTCTACAAATGGAATTAAAATTAGGCGCTTCTAAGTTAGTGGATGAACAAATTAAGTGGATTTATCAAAGCAAAGGTTTAGAGGTTTTAAAAAAAATTTCTAAAAATAATTTTAGAAATATCAGAACTTATTTAAAATAACTTTATCTTATAAATGATAGTTATTATTTTAAAAAATAGAAGAAAAAAGAGGTTTTTTTAATTATGTCTACTATATTTACTAAAATTATTCGCCATGAAATTCCTGGTTATATTTTATATGAAGATGATTTAGTGGTCGCTTTTTTAGATGTTTCGCAAAACACTAAAGGTCATACATTAGTGGCTACTAAAGAGGAATATGCGAATATACACGCAGTTCCGACAGAGGTATTAAAAAATTTATTTGGAGTAGTACAACAAATGAGTCGCGTTTTAGTTCAAACTTTTAACGCTGAAGGAATAAATTTATTAAATAATAACGGAGCAATAGCCGGTCAAACAGTTTTTCATTTTCACGTGCATTTATTGCCGCGTTATAACGAAAAAGAGCTGATAATTAACGCTGTTAATCATATGAACCAATTGACTAAAAAATATTATCAAGAAATTCAAAACATTATTTTAAAAAACTGGCATAAATAAATTTTTTTTGTTAAAAAAATATGATTAAATAACTTTTTTTAATTATTTACAAAAATTTTCCAAGAAAGGAGGATAGTATAAGAATGAATTGGGCAACTAAAAAAGTAGAACGACAAACAATAGGTGAAGAAATCGCTAACGCGATATCGCACGGTATAATGATTCCTTTAAGTATTTTTATTTTTTGTTTTTTTAATAAATATTCTTTACATGAAAAAAAAACAGTCAATCGTATCCCTTTATCCGCTTTTATTGTGACTATGATGATCCTTTATTCTATGAGTTCTTTATATCACGCTTTAGCTTTTACTAAAGCTAAAAAATTATTCCAAAAATTCGATCATATAAGTATTTATTTATTGATTTGGGGCAGTTTCTTCCCTTTTTTATTTTTAAAATTAGATCAAGAGTTGTTTTCTATCGACAGCCTTAAAGTGACAAAAGGTTGGTTCTTTTTCTTGATCCAAACCATAGTTGTTTTTATAGGCATTTCCTTTAAAATTTTGAGTTTCGATAAAGGCAAAAAACTACATTTGTTTTTATTTTTAATCTTAGGTTGGAGTGGTCTTTTTTTAATCCATTCTCTTTGGGATTTGAAAAAGAGTTTGTTGTTTTTGGTCTTAGGCGGAGTAGCTTACAGCGCAGGAGTTATTTTTTATAATAATTCCTATAAGAAATATTACCATTTTATTTGGCATCTTTTCGTTAATGCCGGTAATATTTTACATGTTGCAGCTATCCATTATATGTTAGAAAAATTGTAAAGTTAACCATAAATATTAACAAATAATAGAATTTTACTATATAAATGAAAAAATTAAGAATATAAAATCTATTTAAACAATTAAAAAAAGACCTCTTTCAAATAAAGGTCTTAGTGAGATCGATTGTTTGGGCTCCTATTCAAAAAAATAAACAAATAACTAACTAAACTGCTTAATGCGGTTTTTTTATTTTTTAAAAAAAAGAAAAGGAAGTAACCACAAGGAAGCACTTATTAAAACAAGAAATGATAATGTTTTAGATATTCATAAAAATATAAATGAATATTTTTTAAAACAAAAAAGTTCTAAAGTTATAGAACATTTTAATCAAAAAAATAATTATGAATGGGAATTTGAAGTTTTTAATCCTAAAAATAACAAAATAGTAAAAGTATCTTTATTTATTTGTCATTGTCCTGTTCAAAATTATTTTAAATGTAAAGATTGCAACAAAATGGGGTGAGCCTGCGCTGTTCCGTTTTTTTAGACAACTTTTGTCTTTAAAATTATTCTTTAAAACTTAAAATTAAGTGATAATTTCATATCTTTTCAAACTAA
>NZ_AKIM01000025.1:0-12004 GCF_000300695.1 Italian clover phyllody phytoplasma str. MA1 | reverse complement strand
TTTTTTTTATGTTATCATATAGTAAATTAATAAATAATTTTTTCTAAAAGGTATTTGTTTTAGAAAAATTAGTTGTTGTCATTCAGTACCATTTCTTTGGGGCTCACCCCTTTTAACACGATTTTTTCTTTCTTATCTTATAATTTTTTTCAAAAATAAAAATACCTATCTTTAAATTGTATTTTGTAAAACACCTTTAAAGCTGCTTTTATAATATAATAACAAATAACCAAAATAATTTCAAATGAATAATGTTTGTTCTTTTCATATTTTTGAAGATAATGCTTATAAAGGATCACACATCAAACAAAAAGACTCTCTTATTGGAGAGTCTTTTTGTTATTTGTCTAAAGAAAGGTTTAATTACCACCAATCATTAAATCTCCAGCGTAAACACTAGCGCTGCCAAAACCAGAAACTTGGAATTTAAAATCATTAGCTATTTCTTTTAAATTTTTTAAAATATCAAAAAAATTACCTGAAACAACAATCATTTTCACCGGAGCAGTGATTTTACCTTTTTCAATCTTAAAACCACTAGCTTGAAGACTGAAAACACCGCTTACAGTTTGAATCCCTACATGCATACCGACTAAATCATCGATAAAAACACCTTCTTCAATGGTGGATACCATATCATCTAAACTTCTTTGTCCTGGTTTTAAATAACAATTACTAAAACCGGTTCCTCCGCCAAAACCATTACCTGTCGGTTGAGTGTTAAAAATTTTGGCTGTTTTTAAATTATGGATAAAACCTTGAAAAACACCGTTTTCAACCACGTTTTTAGGTTGACAAACAACTCCTTCGTCATCAAATTTTTCTTTGAAAAAAGCTTGATCAGAAAAAGGGTCTTCAATGATGTTTACTTGAGGAGAAGCGATAACTTGTTTTTCTTTATCTTTTAATTGAGTTAATTTTCTATAAGCGCTTTGTCCGGTAAAAATACTGCTAAAACTGGCTAAAACATCAGCAAACATTTCGTTTGAAAAAACTGTAGGATAACTTTTTGATTTTAAAGTAGCTCCGTTTAATTTTTTTTCGCCCGCAACAACCACTTCTTGGGCTTGTTTTTCCGGATTAAATTCTTGGAAATCTTTGACAAGTTTTAATTTACCAAAACTTTGTACATCGCCGTCTTTTTTGAAAATAGCAGAAACATAAAGATAAGCATAACTATTTTCTTGTTCTAAATGAAGCCCTTTTGAGTTGATTAAAGTTTTTTTACTAAAAACCTCTTTATAAGAATTGGTTTCAATTTTTTTAATTACTTTCGAAGAAGACATGTTTTTTTCTAAATCTTTTAAAAGTTGAATTTTATTGTCTAAAGGAATAACGGAAAAATCAAAATTTTTTTCTTCCCATTCAGGATAAGAGGAGGAACCTTCAAAAATAATCGCTGGATCTTTGCTGTCAACTGTTTGAGTGTTTTGTTTCAAAACGTCCAACATTTTATCAACCGTTTCATCATCTATTTTTTCAAAATATACTTCTGTTGATTTATTGTCATAAATCCCTTTAATATTAACTGTCACCAGATCGCTTTCTACAAGTGATTCTACTTTGTTGTTATCTAGGGTTAATTTAAAACTTTTGCTTTCACTGACAAATATTTCTAAAGCTTCAAAGCCTTTATCTAAACCTTTTTGAATCCATTTTTGATACATTTTACGCATTTTCCTTTTTGTTGCCGCCAACAACCATTTCTTGTACTCTAATAGTGGGTTGTCCTACATCAGTAGGGATTGAACCAGAAACAGAACCGCACATTCCTTGTCCTAAAGATAAATTATCTCCTACACGATCTATTTTTAATAAAACATCATCACCATAACCAATCAACATCGCTCCTTTAACAAGAGTAGTCAATTTACCGTCTTCAATCAAATAACCCTCTTTAACAACGAAATTAAATTCTCCCGTAGCGGGTTCAACTGTTCCGCCGCCTAAACTTTTAGCATATAAACCGTATTTAGTATCTTTAATAATTTGTTCTGGTTTATCGGTGCCGTTAGCGATATAAGTCGAATTCATTCTTGAAGTGGGAGAATATTTATAAGACTCTCTTCTGGAAGAACCGGTCGGTTTAGATTTCATTTTACGTCCATTACGGAAATCAACTAAATAGCTTTTTAAAATGCCTTTTTCAATTAAAAGGTTTTTTTGGGTTTTCATTCCTTCATCATCAAAATTAAGTTTTCCCCAAGCGCCTTCAATAGCGCCGTCATCATAAGCTGTTACTATATCAGAAGCTATTTTTTGGTTTAATTTATTATTAAAAGGCGATAAACCTCTGGCGATAGCAGTAGCTTCTAAAGGGTGCCCACAAGCTTCATGGAAGATAACACCTCCAAAACCATTATTTAAAACTACGGTCATAACTTGCGGCTTCATTTCTTCTGCCTTTAATAAAGTCACCGCTCTTTGAGCTACTTCTTGTGCTAATTGTTCTAAGTCTATTAAATCAAAAAATTCTAATCCCATAGAACGTCCTGGACCTTCATAAACGTCTTGCATTTGTTCACCTTCTTTAGCTACCGCTACCAAACCACAACGTATATAAGGTCTTACATCATTTTGATAAACTCCTTCTGTATTAGCGACCAAAATTTTTTGTTCTTTTTCGTGATAATTAACAATAGTTTGGATTATTTTATCATTTTGTTTTTTCATTATGTCTGATAATTTAATTAATTTTTTCGCTTTTTCTTCTTTTGTCATTGAATCAAAAGGTTTTTTCATGCTTTCTTTTAAAGGTTGAGGTTCACCCAAAGGAACAACTGTATGTTTCGGTCCTTTAAAATTCTTTTTTAAACGTGTTATTAATTTTTGAATATTGTCAAAATCAACTTTATTAGTGTAACCGTATACTTCATCTGAACCTTGTAAAAGTCTTACTCCTACGCCAAAAACATTGTCAGTTGATAAGGAAACGACTTCTTGACCGGTTATTCTTAAACTATTAGTCATATTGTCTTCGAAAAACAGTTCAGCAAAATCAGCGCCTGATTCTAAAGACTGATTTAAAAGAGTTTGTATTTCTTCTTTTTTTATCATGTGTTTTTAAAACCTTCTTTTTTTAATTATTTCATATTTTTTATTTCATATTTTTATGGTAATTTAAAACTATCTTATTAATAACATTTTTAAAAAAAATTATTAATAAAAATAATTTTTTTCTATGTGTAACTATTCTTCTTTATGAATCCAAAAACTCTTTATTAACTAAAATTTGATTAATCAAAAGATATTTCATTTTTCAGGCAAAAAAGAAAACAAGCATCTTCGTCTTTTTTTGTAGGCCTTTGAATAGAGGCAAATAATCTCTAAAAAAGCTTGACACTTTTGAGGTTATATTTTAAATATTTATATTGATTAAATATTTTTATTTTATCATTTTTTTATAATTTTTTTCGTTCTAAATTAGATAAACTTAGTTATTTATTTCTATTCATATATTATCTAAAAAAATTAATTCTTTTTTAAATTAACCTCTCATAAAAAAAGATACGATTATTATGGATTTATGATACAATTAAGGTTTAAATTGTTTTATTCAAGGGTTTTTTTAGTAAAATTAACCCCATTTAAAGAAAAAAGGATAATTTTTTACACAAATTATAAACTTTACAGAAGAATTTATACGCAAATACATTTATCAAAACGGGGAAAAAATATTAATTTGTTCTATTTTTTTAATCTTTTTTCTTTTCCTACATTATTATGTTTTATGTTTATCTGATACATATAAAAAAGAGATAAAGAAAAAACTTTAACGATGATATGGCTATATTAACTTTATATGATGCTCCACCAATGATTTTTGACGGTAAAATAGTGGAGGAAAAGGTTTTTCTCCAAAATGTTGAAACAGAAAACGGTGATTATATCAATGGAGCTGATGTGTTGTTTTTAAAGGAATGAGCTGAGAGAATGATAAAAAAATTAGTTATCAAAATGTTTCCTTATAATGGTATTTTAAACGCTGTTCAAAATGATACCGTAGACAGCATTATAAGAATGTTTAACGCTAACAAGGAAAGAGATGATAAAATGATCTTTCTTCCTTATTTTTATAACCAAAAAAACAAAGCATTCGTCCAACATGAAAAACATGCTTGGAGAACTGATTTGAATTCTTACGTGAAAGCAGTTGAACAAGATAACGCCGATATTTTAATTCAAGATTATCAAAATTTAGTCCCTATTAAAGCTAAAAATCCCTATAAATTTAAATTATTGAAAGTTGATATAGAAAAATCGGGTTTATCAAAAGCGGATTTACCGCCTTTATCTTTCTTTTTAAATAAAGACAATGTTGAATTGAAAAAACAATTTGAAACACATTTAAAAGACATGAAAGTTTTAAAAGAAACTGATGTTAATGATTTTCCAGCTAAATTAGAAAATTTTAATACTGGCGAAGATAGCAAATGCCAAAAATACCTTAATACTTCTCAAACTATATACGACCAAAATTTAAACAAAGACAAAAAACTGGAAAAACAAAACCACTTTTGGTCCAATTTATGGCGCTCTTTACCGTCTTATAAAACAGGTTTTATGATTACCTTATTAATAACTATGGATGAATTTTTTTTAGGTTTATTTATTATTGGCTTTATTTTTAGTATTAATAAAAACCAATTTAGAACAATCACAAAGTCTTAATAAAATGGTTGTTTATTCCCAAAAAAACTTCTCTCTTTTAATAGATTTTTTCATGAATATTTGCAAATCGGTTCCAATAGCTGTGCAAAATGTTTTCTTATTTTATAATTCGTTAGTTTATCTTTATCTTTTTAAAGGTTTTACAGGTGTTTTATTTGTGACTTGAATTGTGTGGTTTTATTTAAATACCGCCCGCTTTTAATTTAACTAATATTTATGTTAAACCATATTAATTTTTTAGATCGAGGACAAATAGAAACCGTTTATGCTTTAGGAATAGAAAGAAAACAAGTTTTTTTGCTATATTATTTAAAACAAATATTTAAAATAACGATTCCTTCTTTTTGGAAATAATTGATTATTAATTTAAAAGAAACTTCTTTATTTTCTGTTATTGGAATGGTAAGTTTATTATATGATATGGACAGCAGAAAGTAATATTTCTATTACTTTTGATGCCATTACGCCTTTTTATATTGGTTAAGTATCATTTGTATCGTCGTTTTAGTCAGTTTAAATAATTTTACAAGAAAAAAAATACAAAAATGGAATCATTAAAAAAGACGATAAGAAGATAAAAAATAAACCCTTTTTAGTGGTTGATTTTTTATATGATAAAGAGTGATAAGTTTATTAAATTAAAAATTTTAATATATAAGGGATTACATTTGTTCTAAAATAGGTATGCCTAAAATATTTAACCCTTCTTTTAAAACAGTAGAAACAGTTTTAATCAATAATCCGTTCGCTGTTTGTAAAACTAAATCGTCAGTTAAAATTTTTTCCAGAGTGTAAAATTGATTAATAGTTTTAGCTAATTTCAGCAAATATCTCGCTAGTACACTCGGCATATTATCTTTTTTCGCTTTTTCTAAAACAGAAGAAAATTGATCCATTAACTTAATTAAAGCGAAATAATGGTCTTGAGCGAAATAAGCTTTCATTTGAACCCATTTTTTTTCCACAGAATCATCGCTTTTTTTTAATTGTTTAATAACAGAATTAAGCCTGACAATAGTGTATTGCAAGTAAGGACCTGTATTGCCTTCAAATTGTAACATGTGTTTTAAATTAAATTCAATGTTTAAATGGCGATCATTTTTCAAATCATTAAAGACAACAGCGCCGATCGCTATTTTTTGAGCTGTTTCATGAATATTAGTTAAATTGTGGTTTTTTTCTTGAATCGTTTTTTCTGCTTCTTTAGTAGTAGCTTCCAAAATATCAATCAATCTATAATCATTGATTTTACGAGTCGAAATCTTCGCATTTTCAAACAATACTAAACCGAAATTCACATGTTCTAAATCGCAATCATAACCCATGATTTTATTCATCGCTTGTTTTAATTGTTGATAATGTAATTTTTGTTCGTTTCCTACAACGTATAAAGTTTTTTGAAAATTAAATCTTTCTTTACGGTAAAGAACACACGCCATATCTCTAGTCAAATAAAGAGTGCTTCCATTGTCTTTTTGTATTAAAGTGGGTGGAACGCCTTCTAATGGCATAATATAAGCCTTTTGGTCTAACAATAATAAATTTTTAGTACGCAAATCTTCCACTAAAGCCATACTTTTATCATGATAAAAAGATTCGCCAATATAATGATCAAAAGAAATATTTAATAAATCATAAATTTTACGAAATTCAGTTAAAGAAATATCTTTAAACCATTTCCATAAAGCAACTATTTCGGGATCTTTTTCTTCTAATTTTTTAAAAATTTCTCTAGCGTCTTGGTTTAATTGTTCGTCTGTTTCTGCTTGTTCATGAAAATAAATATAAAGTTTTTGCAGTTCATTAATAGGGTCTTTTAAAACTAATTCTTTCTTCCCCCATTTTTGAAAAGCTAAAATCATTTTACCAAATTGAGTGCCCCAATCGCCTAAATGATTGATTCCTACAATTTGATAACCTAATTTATTATAAATATTTTTCAGCGAATTACCAATAACTGTAGAACGAAGATGACCGATAGAAAAGTTTTTAGCAATATTAGGCGAAGAATAATCTATCACAATAGTTTGATTATTAGGTTTTAATTGTCCATAGTTAGCGCCTGATTCACAAACATCTGTTAAAACTTTTTCACTAATCAAATGACGATGAATTTTAATATTTAAAAAACCTTTATCAAAAAAAATATCTTCTATTTCGCTTAAAGTCATCAAATCAGCTTTAAAATTGTTAAAAATTTTTAAAATATCTTTTTGTAAAGTTTTTTGATAAATAAAAAGAGCTAAGTAAAAATCAAATAATTGATTTTTATCATTGTATTTAATAATCGTTTTAATGTTGTATTTATTATTTAATGTGTTTTCTATCGTTTGTTTAATTGTGTCTAAATGCATAAAAAAATGGTTCCTTATTTTTAAGTTATTTTTTATAAAAAATATGAATTTTAAATCATTGTTATATCATAATCGCACTTTTAAAAGAAAAATAACATTATTTTGATAAAAAATAGTTACAGGAAAGAAGATGGTTCTAATTCTAATTGTTCTAACACCTTTTGAAAAGCATTATTTAAAGGAATTTGCAAAGATATTTTTTTTTCTTTTTGAGGATGAGAAAAATATAATTTTTTAGCATGCAATAACTGGGTCTTGATATTTTCATTATGATTGCCGTATAAATTATCGCCCACAATAGAGTGCTTTAAATGAGACAAATGAACTCTTATTTGATGTGTCCTACCTGTTTCTAACTCTAATTCTAATAAAGAATAATGTTCAAATCTTTGTAAAGTTTTAAAATGGGTAACTGAGGGTTTTCCTTTAGAAGTGACAGACATTTTCAAACGGTTTTTCACATCTCTTCCGATAGGCAAATCAATGGTTCCGCGCTGTCCTAAAAAACCATGAATTAAAGCCCAGTAAGTCCTTTTAACATGCCTTTTTTGCAACAATTCTTGAATTTGAACGATGGTTTCTTCAGTTTTTCCGACAATCATTAAACCTGCAGTATCTTTATCTAAACGATGTATAATACCTGGTCTTGTACCTTGTATTTTTTTTAAAACCGGTATTTGGTATAATAAACCGTTCACCAAAGTGATGCCTTTATAACTAGAAGAAGGGTGGACTACTAAATTAACCGGTTTGTTAATTACTGCTAAATCATCATCCTCATAAACAATATCCAAATCTAAAGGAATAGGATCTAATTCGTTAACAACATTTTTAGTAATTATTTCTACCTTTATTTCATCGTTATTTTTCAAAAGATAACTTTTTTTCTGTTTTTGATCGTTTATTAAGGCTTCTCCAGAAGAAATCAAACTTTGGCATTTGTTTTTGCTTAAATTTAATTTTTGCACTAAAAAAACATCAAAACGCATGCCTGTTTCTATTTCTTCAACCAAAAATTTATTCATATTTCACATCAAGCCTTTCTAACGCAATAGAATAAGATTTGTTCACTTACAAATAAATAAAAAAATAAATGTATTTTTAATAGATAAAATACATTTATTTTAAATAAAGTACACAAACCAAAAAGAAGAAATTTTTTGGTTTGTGACGGAAAAGTAAATTTTTAATTTTTTTAATAAATATTTTTTTATGAATCAAAATTATTCTTCATTTTTTCATCGTTATCATGTTCATTTTCTTCGCTTTTGCCATCAACTTCTAGATTTTCATCTTCGATAGTTGTTTCTTTTTCTGCATTTTTATCATCTTGTTTTTCGGATGAGTTAGCGTTTTTTTCTTCTGATACATCATTGTTATCATTTGAAAAAACAGTTTTCGCTTGTTCTTCAGATGTGTTTTCTTCATCAGAATCGTTATCAAGTAAAGCTTCTTTTTCTTCTTTAGTTTTTGATTTTGCTTTATCGTTGACTTCTTCTTTTTCTTCTTTAGCAAGTTTTTCTTCTTCGTACCAAGCGATTTTACCAGTTGAAAATATTTCATCAATATCTCTTTTAGAAAGAGTTTCAATCTCAGATAAATAATCAGCGATTTTGAATAAAAGTTCTTTGTTTTCTAAAAGCTTTTGTTTGGCTTCAGCGTAAGCATTAGTTAAAATATCTTGAACAGCTTGGTCAATTTCTACAGCTTTAGATTCGGAAAAATCTTTGTGAAAAGTTGGTGCTTCTTCTCCGTATTGAGCTAATCCGACAACACTCATTCCGAATTTAGTCACCATGATTCTCGCAATTTTAGTTGCTTGTTTGAAATCGTCATAAGAACCTGAAGAGATATCGTCTAAAAATAATTCTTCTGCCGCTCTTCCGCCTAAATAAGAAGTTATTTCGGCTAATAATCTTTTTTTAGAATAGAAATAAGTTTCTTCTTCCGGTAACATCAAATTATAACCGCCAGATTTACCACGAGGGATAATAGTGATTTTTTGGACTTTTTTAGCATTGGGTAATGTAAGACCAATAACTGCATGACCTGCCTCATGGAAAGAAACTAATTTTTTCTCTTTATTAGTGTATCTGCCGCCTTTTTTAATAGAACCAATTAAAATTCTATCTAAAGCTTCGCTTAAATCATTTTTATTGATTTTTCTAGCTCTTCTTCTTGTAGCTAACAAAGCAGCTTCATTTAAAATGCCTTCTAATTGGGCGCCGCTGAAACCTGGTGTTTCCTTAGCTAGTTCTTCTAAACTAATATCTTTTTCTATTTTTTTGTTAGAAGCGTGTAGTTTTAAAATAGCTTCACGATCTTTTAAACTGGGTAAATTAATGGTAAATTGACGGTCAAAACGTCCTGGCCTTAACAACGCAGAATCTATGCGTTCAGGTTGGTTAGTTGCAGCAATAACAATAACGCCTGAATTCTTATTATAACCATCCATTTCCACTAAAAGTTGGTTTAAGGTTTGTTCGTTTTCACTATGTCCCATATCAGATCCTCTTTTACGAGCCATAGCTTCAATTTCATCGATAAAAACAATACAAGGAGCATTTATTTTGGCGTTTTTAAATAAACTTCTCACACGAGAAGCTCCCAACCCAACATACATTTCTACGAAATCTGAACCAGACGCAGCAAAGAAAGGAACTCCAGCTTCGCCAGAAACCGCTTTAGCTAATAAAGTTTTACCAGTGCCGGGAGGTCCTGATAATAAAACTCCTTTAGGAATTCTGGCGCCCATATCTATGTATTTCTTAGGGTTTTTTAAAAAGTCTATTAATTCCTTCATTTCTTCTTTTTCTTCGTCAGCGCCAGCGATATCTTTAAAAGTTAAAGTTGGTTTTTGAACTACTTCACTTCTTAATTGGGTTTTATTTTTATCACCAAATTGTTCTGAGAATTGGCTTCCGATATCTTTCATACTTGTAAAGAAAAAATAAATAAGCAAGACTGTTAAAGATATTCTTAAAGAAGAAACTAAAGGACCGAATCCCATGTCAGGATCTTGAATAGTTATAGCTAACAAAACTTGATGAGAAGAAGTTTTGTGTTTTTTTTCCACTTCGTTCCTTATTCTGTGAAAACTTTCTTCATCAACGAAAGAATATTTTTTGGTTTTTTTATCATCACCTTCTTTATAGGTCACTATTAAATCATATAAAACAGGGAGCCCATTTGTTAAAATAGGTTTTATTTTCAATTCGTTTTTATCTAAAAGAGTTAATATTTCTAATTCAGATTCATCTTTTTTTAATGATTTTTGAACTACACCTCTTAAAGACATTATGGCACCGATAGAGATAATGAAAAGCACAATATACCAAATATTAATTTTTTTTAATTTATCTTCCCATTTATTCATAGGTTTTATCCCTTAAATTCCTTTCACAATGGTTTTTGCAACCTTTTGAAAGGTTACTTAATAATATCGATTCCCATATAATTTTTTAAAACATCAGGTACTACAATATTTCCGTCTTTATTTTGATAATTTTCCATAATAGCGATCATAGTTCGTCCGATAGCTAAAGCTGATCCGTTTAAAGTATGAACGTATTCGTTTTTATCTTTTTTATTTTTATTAAATTTAATGTTGGCTCTTCGAGCTTGAAAAGTTTCTGCATTACTGATAGACGCTATTTCGCGATATTTTTGTTGACTAGGCAACCACACCTCAATATCATAAGTTTTAGCCATACTAAAACCTAAATCGCCCGTTGATAAAGTGACCACTCTATAAGGTATTTTTAACTTTTGCAAAATTTCTTCAGAATCTTTTAACATTTCTTCTAAAACAGTGTAAGAACTTTGCGGTTCTACAAATTGAATTAATTCCACTTTATTAAATTGTTTTTGTCTTAAAATGCCTCTGGTATCTTTTCCAGCAGCTCCTGCTTCTTGTCTAAAACAAGTAGTAAAACTGACATATTTAATGGGTAATCGTTCCAACTTTAAAGTTTCATTACGATGGATATTAATAGTAGGAACTTCAGCAGTCGGATTTAAATACCAATTATATTTATCTAATTTTAATTTGAAAAGTTCTTTTTCAAATTTAGGTAATTGACCGGTAGAAAACATTGAATTTTCGTTGACAATAAAAGGAGGAATGATTTCTTGATAACCTTTTTGAGAGTTCGTATCCATCGTAAAATTAATTAAAGCTCTTTCCAAACGAGCTCCAGCTCCTTTTAAAACAGCAAATCTGCTGCCAGTTACTTTAGCAGCCGCCTTCAAATCTAAAATATTTAATTTTTCACCTATTTCCACGTGATCTTTAATAGGGAAAGGTTTTTCTTCTGGTTCCATAAAATGTTTAATAACAACATTATCTTCTTCGCTTTGACCGATAGGGGTAGATTCATGAGGAATATTAGGAACAATATGCAACAGGTGATTAATTTTATTTTCGATGGTTTGTAGTTCTTGCGTTAATGCTTCTAATTCTTTTTTAGAAATAGCCTCTTTAGAGATCACTTCATCAATGGATTTGTTTTCTCTTTTTAATATCCCTATAGAGCGAGAGAGATTATTTTTTTTAAACCTCATTTGTTCTATGGAAACAATTAAATTTTTACGCGATTGATTTAATAAAATAAGTTCTTCTAAATAAGAAAAGTCTTCTTGCCTTGTTTGTAGTTTTTGAATAACTAATTCCATATTTTGAATTATAAATTTCAAGTCTAACATTATATTAACATAATCCTTCGTTTTATCCGGTTATTAAATAAACAATAAACCTAAAAGACAGATATTAAAACTACTGCGATAACCTTTTTATTAAGTCTATTTTATAATAGAGATTTTAAAAAAATTTCTTATAATAGCAAAAACAAATTAACATATCGACCAAAAGATATGATAATCTTGCTATTGAATTTTTTTGATTGATTTCTAAAGAATGTTTTTAAAGAAAAAATGTTTATTCATTAAATTTGATTAAACATTTTAGCGAAATTAGATTT
>NZ_AKIM01000024.1:0-10694 GCF_000300695.1 Italian clover phyllody phytoplasma str. MA1 | reverse complement strand
GGAAGTGTAAAAAAAATGATTTTAGTTAAATTTTTAAGAAATATAGATTTGAAACCTTATTTTTATTACGCCTTAGAAGAATATATTTTAAACAATGTTTTAAAAGAAATGGATGAAGTCTTTTTTTTCTATGGACTATTAAAGGAGTTGTAATAGGTAAAAACCAAGTTATCGAAAACGAAGTTAATTTGGATTATGTTAAAAAAAATAAGATTAATCTTTTTCGTCGTCCTACTGGTGGCGGATGTGTTTATAATGATGAGGAAACTCCTCTTTACAGCATCATTACTAAAAGAAAAAACCAAAATTTCACTTTTAAAGAACATTTGAATAAAATTATTCCCCCTTTTAAAAAATTAGGAGTTGATTTATATTTTAGTGGTAGAAACGATATTTTGTTAGAAGGTAAAAAAGTATCTGGAAATGCTTTTTTACAAAATCAAAACGGCATTATCATTCATGGTACTTTACTGTATAATTGTGATATAGACGTGATGGTGCGTTGCGTTACACCAAGTAATGAAAAATTAATTTCTAAAGGAATTGATAGCGTTTCTGCTCGTGTGACAAATTTAAAAGACCATTTAGATCGCATGTCAAAAGACGAATTAGTACGTTATTTAGAAAAAGAATTAGCGCAAAAAGAATATGTTTTGAACGAAGAAGAAATAGTCAAAGTTGAAACGTTGGCGCAAAAATATTCTTCTGAAAAATGGTTATATTTTGAACATCCTCAATATTCTAAAACTTTGAAAAAACATTTCTCTTGGGGCAAATTAGAAATTTTATTAGATTTACAAAAAGGTAAAATTAAACAAATGAATTTAAGAGGTGATTTCTTTCATAAAGAAGATAATTTATCCTTATTTACTGATCAATTTATCGATGTTTATTATCGTAAAGAAGATTTAGAAACAGTCTTAAAAACTCATAATATAGGTGATTATATTTTAAACGCTAATAATCAAGATTTATTATCTTTATTAGAAGAAGGGTTGTTAATTTAAAAAAAATAAAAAAATTATTTCTCTTTTTTAGTAAAAATAGAAATAAAAAATGTATAATGAAAGGAAGGGATATGAATAAAAACAAGAAACAAGTTTTATTAAAAAAGATGATTGTTGTTTCACTTTTTATAGCAATTTCTTTCTTTTTAGAGATGGTTTTTGTTAAATTATTTTACGGCGGACATAATTGTCATATTACTTTAATAAGAATAGAATTATTACCTCTTATTTTGATAGGATTTTTATTTGGATGGAAATTCAGTTTCTTTTCTAATTTATTATATGTAGCAATTCATATTTGCATGGAATATGCGATGGATAGGCATTTTTTTGAATTGCTTTTAAAAGATACAGAATCGAAAAAGGTATTATTTTTAGGCTTATTATTTTTTGTATTTGTGACGCCTTATTTAGCTTGTACTATTTCAGGTTTTTTTCACCGCAAAGAATTAAGACATTTATCACAAGGTAAAAAAGTGATTGCAGGAAGTTTGTCGTTAATAGCAATTGTTCAAATTATTTCTTATGCCATTTTTTCTTTTTTACTTTATCATAACCAGTCTCATGAAATTTTACATGAATACAAAAGCTTTATAAAGGATTCTAATTTGCCATATAAACTAATTTTGGGTTATTACACATTATCTGTTGTTTTACAAAATATAGTTATTGGTTTTATTTTGTATTTTGTGAATCCTATTTTAAAAGTAAATTTAGAAAGTTTTTCGTTAGAATAAAAAAATTGAATAATTTCCTTTTGCAAAAAAATTATTCAATGAATTTATCTATTACTTTAAGATAATCAATTCTTGGATTATAATTAAACGGAATGCTAAAGAGCTCTTTTTCAAAAATTTGATAACTGATATTTTTAGCCTTATTATTGTTTAAAAAATTAGTTAAAAAATCAATCGGTAAATAAAAATACTTATTTTTAAATTTAAAATGAACAATAAAAAAAGCAATTCCGTTAAATTTTTGTGTTCTTTGTAAAATCTCTATTTGATGTTGAGGAATATTACTCAGTGAAAAGCTGTTTTTATTGTTAGTTTCTTTAACGTCAAAAGATAGATATTTACCTTTGTAAATACCGTGATAATCTGGTAGAGAAGAAGTACGATAATAAGCTTCCACTATTTTAGCTTGTTTTCTTTGAGGGTATTCTACTCTTAATACTTGGATAGGGATTTCGTTTTTATAAACCAATGCTATTTCTTGTTCTTGATAAAAACGATTAGTTAAATTAATATCTCTCTCTAAATTAGCACCTAAATTGCTTTTGTTGCTGATAACGTTATTTTTTTCTTTTTTGAAAGGGTAATCCATGGATATTATTTATCTACTTTCTAAGATTTTATGTTTCCTTCATTTAAAGACGAATTAATAAAAAATCATTTTTAACAATTCCCATTATAAAATAATTTTTAACAATTTCTAAAGATTAATAAAAATTTTTGTTCAAGGAGTATAAATTACATTTCATGAAAGAAATAAATTTTTTTGCCTTAGGTGGTATAGGGGAAAATGGAAAAAATTTTTATTTATTGAAAGTAGATTCTTCTTATTTTATTTTAGATGCAGGACTTAAAAATCCTAATGTAGTCTCTAATGGGATAGATTGTGTTATTCCTGATTATCATCGCTTGGAATCTATTAAAGAACAAATTAAAGGTATTTTCATCACTTCCGCTTTCGAAACTCATTCTGGCGCTTTGCCATATATGATTGATTATTTAGAAGATATTCCGGTTTACGCTTCTGACTTCACTATTGAAGTTTTAAAAATAAATTTACACCAAAACAACGTCAATGCGCATAATGTAGAATTTAGAGCTGTTCAAGATAAATCAGTGATAGAATTTGGCAACACTAAAGCTCATTTTTTTGGGATATCTCATTTTTTACCGGAAACTTTAGGGGTCGCTTTTGAAACTTCACAAGGTTTGATAGTGTATATTAGTGAGATGCATTTTGTTCAATCTAAAGATGTTAATTTCCAAACTAACTTTGCTCATTTATCAGAGTTATCGCAAAAAGAATTTTTAGCTTTAGTCCCTGCTTCGCAAGGAGCTTTTAGCATTATTACTCAGAAAAAAGAAGAAATTTTAGAATACTATTTGAGTAGTTATTTTGCTAGTATAGAAAACAATATTATTATTTCTTTTTTAGTCCCTGATTTATTAAAAATTCAGTTAGCGATTGATTTAGCTTTAGAGTCTAATTTAAAAGTTGTTATTTTAGGGCGTAAAAGTGAAAAAATTATTGATGTTGCTTTACAAAAAAATTATTTAAAAATTCCGGAAAAATCTTTAATTAATTTAAAAACATCCACAGATTATTTAAAATATAAAAATTTAGTGGTGATAGTAGTAGGAAAACGTTTTGAACCTTTTTACAGATTGCAAAGAATGTGTAAACAAACCGACCGTTTGATGAAACTACATCCTAAAGATAAGATTTTATTATTATCTATCGAAGCCACTGGAGTGGATAAAATTCAAAATAAAACAGTTGATATTTTAGTTCGAAAAGGCTTTATTGTCGATGTTTTAGAAAAAGATTTATTAAAATCTTCTTCTTATAATTATGAAGAGAATTTCAAATTAATGTTACATTTATTAAAACCTAACTTTTTAATTCCTGTAGCAGGCGAATACAGACATCAATGCCAAATTAAGAAAAACGCTCAAAAATTCAATTATCCTAATAATAAAATTTTCTTATTGGAAAATGGTGATGTTTGGAATTATGATTTCAAAAATAAACCTTATGTCAAAAGAAATTTTTTCAAAAATTTGGGGGAAATTTTAATTGATGGAACACCGGTTTTAGAAGGTAATGATTTCATTTTAAAAGATAGAGAACTTTTAGCTAACGATGGTGTTATCATCATTGTTTGTAATCTAGATTTAAAAGCCAGAGAAATCGTGGGCAATGTGGAATTAATTAGCAAAGGTTTTTTAAACAAAAGCAATACGGATGCGACTTTCTGGAAACTAAAAGATTTATTCGCTAAAATAAGTAAAGATTTTTTAAGGATTAATAAACAAGTTAAATGGAGTGATTTCAAAAATAACTTAAGAGAAGATTTATCTAAGTTTATTTATAAAGAAACGAAAAAGAAACCAGTCGTTATTCCTGTTTTAATTTCTATTTCACGTTAAGAAAAACATTCTTTAAAAAAAGATCAAGAAAGGAAAAAAGGTTGAAATATATTAAATGGAAATGATCAATCAAAACGTTTCTCCGAAGGAATTTGATATTGTCTTTTACGCTTTGGGCGGATTAGGTGAAGTCGGTAAAAATATGTATGTTTTTGAAATCGAACAAAAGATTTTTATTGTTGATTCAGGTATTTCTTTTTCTGATGATTCCTTTTTAGGGGTAAACTATATTATTCCTAGTTATGAATATTTACTGCAAAACGAACATAAAATTGTGGGCTTATTTATTACTCACGGACATGAAGATCATATCGGAAGTATACCTTTTTTATTGAAAAGAATCAATATTCCTAAAATTTATGTGACGGGCATTGCTTATGATTTAATAGAATTGAAATTAATAGATTATAAATTAAATAAATATATCAGTATTTTAGAAAAGTATAATAATAATTCTAAATTTGTTTTTGATAATACAGAAGTTTCTTTCATTCGTTTGAACCACTCTATTCCGGATACTTTTGGCATTGTTTTTAAAAATAAAGATAATGTGGTTTTTTATACTGGAGATTTTAAAATCGATAACACTCCTGAAGGTCCTTTAGCAGAATATTCTAAATTATCTGATTTAGGTAAAGATGGTGTTTTATGTTTATTTTCTGATTCGACCAATTCCCAAAACGAAGGTATGATTCAGTCTGAGCACAAAATTGGCGCCACTATTAATCAACTTTTTTATAAAATAAAAGGGAGAATAGTGATTGTTACTTTTGCTTCTAACTTTTACCGTATTAAACAAATCATTGAAGCTAGTGTTTTAACTGGCAGAAAAGTGGTTGTTTTTGGTAGAAGTATGGAAAAAGCAATCGAAACAGGCATGAAAAACGGTTATTTAAAAATCCCTAAAGACACTATTTTAAATAACAATGATATTGAGAAATACGATGATGTGACTTTGCTTTGTACAGGCTCTCAAGGAGAACCATTAGCAGCTCTTAGTCGAATGGCTAATGGGATCCATAGACAAGTTAAATTAAACCAAAAAGATACGGTTATTTTCTCTTCTTCACCTATTCCTGGTAATCAAGAGAGTATTAATAAAATCTTGGATTTACTCTTTAAAATGGATGTGGAAGTAATTGTGCACGGCTTATTGATGGATACGCATACTTCAGGTCACGCTAGTCAAAATGATTTAAAATTAATGTTGAATTTAATTAAACCGAAATATTTTATTCCCGTTCATGGCGAACATGTGATGTTAATTCATCATAAAAAATTAGCGATTGAATGTGGTGTAGAACCGGGCAATATTTTAATTTTAGATAATGGCGATGTGGTAGGTATTAGCCAAGAAAAAACTCAATTAATCGGTCGTGTCCCTTCGGATAATATTTATATTGATGGTTCGGGCGTAGAAGATGTGGGCAACCTGATTTTAAAAGAAAGAAGAATTTTAAATGAAGAAGGATTGCTATCAGTTGTTATTAGTATCGATTTAAAACAAAAGAAAGTTCTGAACTTTCCGATGATTGTTTCGCGTGGTTTTATTTATATGAAAACTAACCAAGAATTAATTAAAAAATTATCTTCTGATGTTAAAAAAATGGTGCAAAATTTATTACGCTTAGATAAAGTCAATAAAAGCTATTTGAAAAAATCTGTGATTGATTTTATCACTCCAAGGATTTATGAATCTACCTTAAGAAATCCGATTATTATTCCGATTTTTTTAACGGTTTAAAGTGATTAAAAAGGTCTTAATCTTCAAAATAAAAAGATAAATTATTTCTTTTATTTTGTTAAGATTAAGTTTTTCTAATTTAAAATATAAGTATTGAAAATAAAGAAAATAAAAAAATTTGCAAAAAAAGTTTTTTTAAAATAATTAAAAGGAGATAATAAAAATAAAATGAGTGCAAAAAAAAATAATCAACGTCACCTTGTAACAGATAATGCAACTGTAGAAGTTAAAGTGAGATACGTTAAACAAAATAATAAAAACGTAAGAGAATGGTATACTAATAATTTAAAAATTAATTATGATGGTAAAAATTATTCTTTTGATGAAGTGGTTTTAGTCTTCGGTCATATTGATAGTGATAATCCTGAGTTTTTCTTACAACCTGGTCAAAAAGTTAAAGTTTTAGGCGGAAAAATAAGCTCTCTTGATAAATCAGTTAAAAACAATGTTTTAACAATCGATAAATTCCAACAGTTAAGCGACCAAACGTAAAAATAATTAAAATTCTTATTTTTTTATTAATAGACATTTTCTTACGAAATAAGATTAAATTAGTTTTTAAAATAGTAAATTTGTTTAAGTTAATATTTGGTTTAATAATGTAAACTCCCATAAAATCATTTATTAATTTTAAAAGTAGTAAAGTAATAGAGAATTTCTTTTTATTTTAAAAAAATTTTAAAGGTTAAAAAATAAAATATGCCAGAATTGCCAGAAGTCGAAGTCATTATTCGTCATTTACATAAAAAATTGGTTAACCGCACTATTAAAGGTATAAAAGTTTTTTATGAACCTATCGTACAAAATATTGCTCGTTTTAACCAAATGTTAAACCAAACTTTTTTAGACGTTCAAAGAAAAGGTAAATATTTGCTTTTTTTCTTAAGTGATGATTGGGTGCTTGTGGGACATTTACGAATGGAAGGTAAATTATATTTAAAACCTCAAAAAGATTGTCTAAAAATAGGAAAACATGAGTATTTTCGTCTTCTTTTAGATAATGATATGGTGTTGCAATATTATGATTTTCGTAAATTTGGGCGTTTTTTATTATTTAAAAAAGATCGTTATTTAGAAGAAAGCAAATTAGAGCGTTTAGCTCTAGATCCTTTTTTAATCAATGCAAAGGCTTTTTATGATCTTTTGCAAAAAACACGTGTCGTGATTAAGAAGGTTTTGTTAAACCAACAAATTATTTCCGGGATTGGCAATATTTATGCTAACGAAATTTTATTTGCTGCGCGGTTACATCCAGAAACTAAAGCAACTTATCTTAATTTTGTTCAAACACAATTAATTTTAACTAAAGCGCAATTTATTTTAAAAGAATCGATTGTTTTAGGCGGGACTACTATTAGTACTTTCGATGCTTTAGGGCAAACGGGTTCTTTTCAAAATAAGCTATTAGTGCATGGAAAAGATAAGCAAAATTGTGTAGTTTGTCAAAATAAAATTGAAAAAAGAAAAATAGGCGGGCGTGGTTCTTATTTTTGTTCTCATTGCCAACCCATGATAACTAAAAAAGATTAATTATTTAAAAAATATTTTTTAAAGGAGATTCATAGTGTTTGCTTTACAAAATTTTAACGTTCATAATCGCAATATCTTATCTCATGAAGAACAAAAAAATTTAACTTTATTGTATCAGCCTTTAATAGGAACAGACGCTATAGGCCTTTATTACACTTTATCTTTTTTCAATTCTAATGATCTGGAGGGGACTAATTTGATTCATCAATTTTTATTGGATTTATTAAACATTGATGAAAAAACTTTTGTCCAATTTAAAGACAAACTAGAAGCAGTTGATTTGTTAACGACTTATCAAAATAAAAAAAAAGAGAATCTTTATGTTCTGAATCCTCCTTTAAGCGCGGTTTTATTTTTTAAAGATCCTCTTTTGAGTCAATTCTTATTAAGTGAGGTCGGCGAACATATTTATTTCTCTTTGGAAAAGATATTACTGCCAGAAACTTCCTTGAATTTAACGACTTATCAAAACGTAAGTAAACATTTTGCTGACGTTTATCATTTTGAAAAAATGAATCCTCAAGAAACTTTAAATAGTTTTAAATATAATAATGAACAAAAAAAACAAACCACTGTATTACAAAAATATTTTAATTATGAATCTTTTTTAAACCATTTATCAGAAAGATTTAAAAAACCTTTTTTATTGGAATGGCGAAACATGGATTATATTATTAAATTAGCTTTCGTGTACGTTTTAACACCTGAAGAAATGGCCGCTTTATACCAAGAAAGCTTTCGCAATAATTATGAAGATGATCTAGATTTAAACCATTTAAGAAATAGTTTAAACCTTAAGTTTTCGCAAAGTAATGCTAAAATTAAAACTTTAAGCAATAAAAATGTAAATACGGAAACCAACGAAATGATTCTTTATTTGAAAAATTCTCACCCCCATAGGATTATTAAGAATTTTAGTAAAAATAAACGTTTTGGCGCTGATTTGTATGATACTGTGTTTTTGTTGTTGAAAAAAACAGAGGTCGAAATTGGAGTTATTAACGCTTTAATTATGTATGTTTGTAAGATAAAAGCTCATAAAGATGATTCTTTTATTTCTTATAATTATTTTGACACAATTTTAAAATCTTGGACTAAAAAAGGAATTATAACTACCGAGACGGCTTATGATTACCTTATGGAAGAAAACGTCTTTAAAACTAGAAAAAAAGACAATAAAAACAGTCCTGCTTGGTTAGATAATTTCGAAAAAGAATTAGGATTTAAAAATTAAAAGGTTTAATGATGGTTTTAGTAAATAAAAAATATTTAGATGAAATGAAAGAAGTTATTTCTAACGATCCGGAGACTAAAAACTTAAAAGTAGAAGATAAAGATGTGATGATGGTTTTTAATTATCTACAAAATAAGCATAAAGATCACAGGTTTGGTTATAAACAAGTTTTAAAAACTAAACCTTATCTGCATATTATGTTGCAAGAAACAACTGCAACCAAACATATCGATTTAAAAAATAACTTAGAACAAAATAATATTTTATTTAACCAAGATTTAAAACTAGAAGAAGTGGATTTAAATGATTTTAAAATTAATAATTTAGTGCAAGGAAAAATTTTGCAAAAAACTAAAGAGATGATAAGGTCTTTTGATCGTGTTAAAACAGGATTTTATCTTCATGGACATTTTGGGACAGGAAAAACTTTCCTTCTTAAAGCTTTGGCCAAAGAATTAATCGATAAAAACATCTCTGTTTTATTTATTTTTATGCCTGATTTAGCACGTCAATTTAAAACTGCTTGGTATAGCGATCTCTTAGAAAAAAAAATTCATTATTTGAAAAAAGTGCCTTGCTTAATTTTAGATGATATAGGTTCTGAAAACATGACTTACTATTTTAGAGATGATGTTTTACTTCCTTTATTATATTATCGTTTCGAACATAAATTGCCCACTTTTTTTAGTAGTAATTTGGATTTAGAAGGTTTATTGAATTACTTTAAATCTTTTCAAGATTTCAATAGCAAAATCAAAGCTTGTAAAATAGTTAACCTGATTAAAAAAAACACCTCTATTTATAACTTTTCAGTTTGAAACAAAGAGTTTTAAAAGAACTTTCTTTATTTTTTATGATAAAATAAATATTTCTCATAATTAAAATAGTTTCCATATTAAAAAAACCTCTTAAAAAAGAGGTTTTTTTAATATATGAAAAATAAGGATTAATTATCAAACTAGTTTATTAGCTTTGAAAAAGTCATATAATTGGTTTTTTTCAATACTAGGAGCAACTAATTGAGCGTTTTGCAATACTTCTTTGTATTTAGTATTACCCATCGCGATGCCTATGTCTGCCAGTTTTAACATTTCAATATCATTGTGTCCGTCACCAATACAAACCACTTGGAAATCAGGATATAATTCTTGAATTTTTTTAATGCCAGAAGCTTTGTTGAAATAACGATACACTAAATCGCTTCTTCCTGGGCGAGAAAAATAAGGTTTTAAAACTTCTATTTCTTGGAATAATTTATCTACTACAATGTTATCTTCATGGAAAGCCCACATTTGGTAAACATCGTAATCTAATTTTTCAACATGGAAATTTTCGTTAACATTTATTTGTTGACCTTCTTTAATAATCCATTTTCTTTTGCCGTCGGTTTCGATTAATTTTTCCACATCAGAATTAATCACAACAATTTCTCTTTTATCTAAACCAATAATACCTAATCCAATAGAATACTCTTTCCCTTTATTAATGATTTTCTTTAATAATTCTTTGGAAAGTTTTTGTTCGTGGATATTTTTTTGATCGGCGATAATATAACTACCATTCATTAACACTAAATTTTCAAAAAGAGGCAATAAATCCCCTAGATTAGATATTCCTCCAAGACTTCTACCTGTTGCTATTCCTAATTTAACATTAGGTTCTTTCGCTAAATCTTGAATCAATTGTCGAGTTTGAGGGTGGATAACATACTCTCTAGTCATTAAAGTGTCATCAATATCAAAAAAAAATATTTTTTTCATTAAAAAAACCTCACTTTTATTTTTGTTTAATTGTTTTAAAAAAGAAAGTTAAAAAAAATAGCGCTTCTTCAAGAGAATCATTCTTTTTGATATTTTAAGGAAATAAAAAAGATTATATTAATTATATTATAATATTTTTTTCATAAAGTCAAATATTTTATTAATTTTTTAAGTTTAGAAAAAATAAGGTTAAAAAACGATTGTTTTTATTAAAGTTGATAATTATTTTTCTTATAAATATTTTAATAAATAACA